>CASFUJ010000127.1 GCA_949297645.1 uncultured Desulfovibrionaceae bacterium | reverse complement strand
CAGCGGGGTTGTCCGAAAGGTAATGATGTTCCGTCAGGGTGCGGTTGGTGAAGTTGCCGCGTCCGCCTCCGGCAAGGGCGAGTTTGGCCCCGGGCCTGTCATGACTGTCCACAAGAGCCACGGAAAGGCCGCGCCGGGCCGCGTTTCTTGCGCAGAGCAGGCCCGCGGGGCCGGCCCCTATGATGGCGACATCGTAACGGAACATGGTGTCTCCTGCCGGAAGGCGTGTTGACTCGGAAACGGGCGGCTGCGCTGAGGCAAAAGGCGCAGCGTGGGGAAAGAATTCCGGGGGAGGTTCTCTTCCGCCTGAAGGCGGAAAGAAGCTCTGAGCACAGGCCGGGCGGGAAGACGCCTTTTATGGGAAGCCTTATCGGCCGGGGGTGCTCTGCCTGCGCGCCGTATTGAGAGGGAAGGGAAACGGTTCGACAGGTGTTGCAGACACGCTGCGGCTGGAAAAAGCTGCGGAGCCTTTCCGTCCTGTGTTTACCCTAGGATTCGCGGCGCAGGGCCGTGACCATGGCCACGGCCTTGATGCCCTGAAGCGCGCCGGTGAAGCCCAGTTTCTCTTCCGTCGTGGCCTTGAAGGAGACATGGTCGAGAGGCAGGTCGAGCAGGCGGGAGACGTTTCGGCGTATGGCGTCGGCATGAGGCGCGAGCTTCGGCTTCTGGGCGATGACGGTAAGGTCGGCATGAACGAGGCGAACGCCCGCTTCCGCAGCTTTTGAAAGAACATGGTCCAGAAGCACGGAGGAGGAAATATTCTCGAAGGCGGGGTCGTTGTCCGGGAAAAGCTGTCCTATGTCGCCTCCGGCGAAGCAGCCGAGAATGGCGTCCATGAGAGCGTGGAGCAGCACGTCGCCGTCGGAGTGGGCGCGGATGAGAAAGTCTCCGCCCACAGGGACGCCGCCGAGCATGAGGGGGCGGTCGCCTCCGTAAGCGTGTACGTCGTAACCGTAACCGCAGCAGGGCAGGGAGGGCTTCTGTTCGGAAAGCAAGGCGAGGTCCTGAGGATTGGTGATTTTGAGGTTGTCGTCGTCGCCTTCAATGACGAGGACGGGAAGACCGCAACGTTCCATGAGCGAGGCGTCGTCGGTGACGCTCCAGTCTTCCTTCTGCGCCCGCGCGTGGGCGGCGCGAAGTTCGGCAAGGCGGAAGGCCTGCGGAGTCTGTACGGCGCGCAGTCCTTCGCGGACAGGGGTGCGCGTGACAAGACCGGAGGTATCCGTTTCCTTGATGGTGTCGGTCACGGCCAGGCCGGGAATGACGCCGGAAACGGCGTCGTGCAGCGCCGCGGTCAGTCTGGTCACAAGCGCCGTGCGCAGGAAAGGTCTCGCTCCGTCGTGGATGAGGACCTTTTCGCATGTGTCCGGCAGAACGGCGAGGGCGTGCCGTACGGAGTCCTGCCGTCGTTCTCCGCCTTCGGCAAAGAGAAGGGGGACGCCGCAGGATTCCTTTCTGTCGAGAGCAAGCGCTTCGGCCCGGGCTTCTTCAAGTCTGTCTGCCGGAAAGACGAGCACGAGACCGTGCAGCAGCGGCGAGGCCGCCATGCTTCTGGCCGAACGCCACCAGAGCGGCGCGCCTTTGTAGGGCAGAAACTGTTTTGCCTCTCCGCCCGTGGCCTCTGCCATGCGGCGGCCCTGACCGGCGGCCAGGATGACGCCCCAGCATTCATTACGCATAGGCACCTCGCGTATAAACGCATGGGGAGGGAACTTTCGCTCCCTCCCCATGTAAAAAGGAGTCGGACTGTAAGCCGGGTTCTGTACCGCCCGAGGGCGGCGGCTGTCATTCCTCTAGAGACGCGGTTGCCCGCGCCTTCAAGCAACCTACCCGGAAACCATGGGCCGGGCCGGCCGGTTTCCCTATTTGGTTTTGCTTCGGATGGGGCTTGCCTGGCCTGACGTGTCGCCACGCCAGCCGGTGAGCTCTTACCTCACCGTTTCACCCTTACCGCTCCGGAGAGCGGCGGTCTGCTTTCTGTTGCGCTTTCCAGCGGTCGCCCGCTCTGGCCGTTAGCCAGCATCCTGCCCTGCGAAGCCCGGACTTTCCTCCCCGGACCATGCGGTCCGCGGCGACAGCCCGTCCGACTCCGTGATGTTCACGGCATGCAGACGTCCGGAAGAGGGCGTCTGCCCATACGTTATTCCGCGCTTTCTTCGGCCTTGACTTCAGGCTTCGGAGCGTTGGGATCCTGATAGTCGTGCGCCCAGTACATGAGACGCTGGCAGTTGGGGCAGCTCATGATGTGGTTGCCGCGCTGCAGATCAATGAAGACCTGCGGCGGAATGGCGATGTGGCAGCCCGAGCAGATGCCTGCTTCCACGGGCACGATGACCGGATGGCGCAGGCGGTTGCGGATGAACTCATAGCGGCTGAGCACGGGCGGGGAAATCAGGGCGCTCACTTCGGAACGCTGGGCTTCCAGCGCTTCAAGTTTCGTGCGGGAGGCCTCAAGGCGCTTTTCCAGATTTTCCTTCTGGCTTTCCAGTTCGGCCTTGAGTTCGTTCCAGGTTTCCTCCACGGAACGCAGATTGCTCTCCTGCAGGGAGCGCTCTTCCTGCAGGGCCATGCGTTCTTCCTCGCGGGTCTGGTTCTGGCGTTCCATGGTGTCCATTTCGCGGATCATGGCCTGATATTCACGGTCGTTCTCCACCTGCATGAGCTTGTTCTTGCTGTTCATGAGGCGGGATTCGTCGTCCTGAATGTCGGCATCGAGACGCTTCTGCTGTTCCTGCAGATGCTGGAGCTTTTCCAGAATCCAGTTGCGCTGCGTATCCTGCGACTGGAAACGCTTTTGCAGGTTTTCCACTTCCTTGGGAGCTGCTTCAAGTTCGGCCTGAACGGCGTGGATGCCGTCATCGACGTGCTGGAGAGCTACAAGCTGGCGGATTTGTTCGATATAGAGGCTCACGACAGTACCTCCGGTACTTCAGAAAGAAAGGTCAAGGGCAGGAACGGGTCCCTGCCCGGCAGAAACGTTACCTTCACGCCGTCAAGCAGCTTTTCCAGCAGCACGGCAAAACGGCGCGTCATTTCTTCTTCCAGGGAAAAATGCCCCACATCAAGAATTGCCATGGGGCAGAAATTCGGGCTGCGCCTGTCCTGGCGGGAAGCCAGGGCGAGGGCGTCGTGATACTTCACGTCGCCGGTGATGAACACGTCTGCCGAAGCGGCGGCGGCCTCCTCCATGAGGGAGGAACCGGAGCCGGTGCACACGGCTACACGCCGGATTTCCCGGGCGGGGTCGCCGATGAGGCGCGCGACGCTGCACATGCGTTCAAGAGGAAGATGAGTACGCATGGCGACGCACAGCTCCCCGAGCGTCATGGGTGCGGGCAGGTCCCCGGCGCAGCCGAAACCGCCTTCCGCCACAGTACCGTCAGGAGCCGTGAAGGTGCCGGTTTTTTCCAGAATCACGCGATGGGAAAGACCGAGTTCATCGGGCAGCCAGGCGGAGGGGCCGAGGGGATTGGCGTCCAGCGAGGTATGGCTCGCATAGAGCGGCACGTCGTGGCGGTAGAGAATGGAGAGCGCGTCGGTGTAGCCGTTCAGCGTGTTCGTCCATGCCGGGCGCATGGCAAGCGGGTGATGCGTGAGCACCATGTCCGCTCCGGCTTCCACGGCGGCGCGAAGCTGCTCGGGCGACGGGTCGAGACAAACGGCGAGATGGCGTATGTCGGCACGGGCCGAGGCCACCTGTACGCCGGAATGGTCCCATTCCGCCATAAGCGAAAGAGGGGCCGTCTGTTCAATAATCCTGATGAGCTCGCTCTGAAGCATGGTATCGCCTTTTGCGTGATAGGGACGTGTTTGTGCCGGGGAATTCATATTTCTAGGGAAAGTTCCCCTCTTCGTCAAGCCCGGGGAGGTGTTCCCTCCTCCGGAGGGGAAAGGGAGGGAAGCGGTATTTTTTCTCTTGGATTTCCCAACGCTTTGCGGTAAGCAGAGCCATGCCATCCTTCATTTATGTTACCGACGTGTTCTGTCCCTGGTGTTTCGGCTTCGCTCCCGTCATGCGGAAGCTGGCAGCCCTTCATTCTTTCCCCGTGCGCGTGCTCTGCGGCAACCTCGTCGATGAGCCTGCGCAGACTTCTTCCATGGGCACGCCCCGTCTGCGGGCCTTTTTTCAGCGCCTTTCCGACACCACGGGCCGGACGCTGGGCGTCGACTTCTTCCGTCTGCTGGAGGAAGAGGGGAGCGTGGTCATGGATTCCTCCCGTTCCGCGCTGCTCATGGCCGCGCTCAAGAAACTCGCCCCCGGACATGCCCTTGAGCAGATGGAGACGTTTCAGGACGCTTTTTATAAGGAAGGACGGGACGTGCTCAACCTGGGCGTTCAGGCGGACGTGGCCGTGCGATGGGGCGTGGAGGAGGCGGCGCTGAAAGACATGCTCGCCTCGGAAGGCGCGCAGCAGAAGGCCCGACGGGAAATGGACGAGGCGGAAGAGATTCTCGGAGACTTCGTGGTCTATCCCACGCTGTTCGTGAAGACGGACGACGGCGTTCTTCATGCCGTGGCGCGGGGATATGCACCCTTTGAAGAGGTGCAGGCAAAAATTGAGGCCGCGCTTTCTACCGGCGATTCCCTGAATGCCGTTTCCACGGAGGCCTGCGGCCTGGACGGCACCTGCTGCGTGCGCTAGACGCGGGTGCGTCGATGCATAACGTCCTCCGTGAGCCTCGGCGGCGTCCCGTTTTTTTCATGACAGGGTTTTTCCTTTGAGCCTTTGCCGGGCTTCTCTCCGGCAACACCGTGCGGACAGTCCGCTTTTTACAGGCGGAGGAGGGGAAGGCGTGGACGCGATGGCGGCCCCTTCTTTTCGTCCGGCGGGGAAGTTTTTTCTTTACCTGCTTCCGGCCGTTTTCCGGGAACAGGGACGGGGCGGCTCAGTCGGTACGTTCTGCGGGCAGGATTTTTGTGCGCGTTTTTCCTTCATGCCGGGAGGGCGGACCTCTGGTCCAGACAGGACGGGCGTCTTTCCGCGGCCTGCGGAAGCAGGGCGGTACCTTGCCGGAAGCTTGAAGAGTAGCTGATAATAAGATACGCTGTCTTTTTCAGCGGTGGAAATTTCCGCGTGCTGTGCCGGACAATACAGAAAAGGCCGGCCGGAAGGGCGTGCCCGCCGGGCGCGCTGTGTGTTCTTAAAACAGGAGAATTCGGGATGCGTTTTTTCAACTATGCCGCGGCCTGTCTTGCCGTATGCGGTATGGCTCTTTCGCCGTTTGTTTCCTCTGCCCATGCTGAGGATGCGGCGAAGAACATCAAGGTGGGGTTCATCTATGTTTCTCCGGTGGGGGATGAGGGCTGGTCGTGGATGCATGACCAGGGCCGCAGAATGATGGATGAGCTGCCGGGTGTGGAAACGACCATGATGGAAAGCGTGCCCGAAGGGCCGGACGCCGAACGCGCCATCAAGAACATGTGCTCCAGAGGCTACAACGTCATCGTGGCCACGAGCTTCGGGTATATGGACGCCATGGCCAAACTGGCCCGTCGTCATCCCGACATCACCTTCCTGCACTGCTCGGGCTACAAGCACAGCGACAATATGACCTGCTACTTCGGCAGAATCTATGAATCCCGCTATCTTAC
>CASFUJ010000126.1 GCA_949297645.1 uncultured Desulfovibrionaceae bacterium | reverse complement strand
ACGAAAGCACCCTGGGCGGCCCGCAGAGCCAGAGCGTAGGGCTGACGGCGGATGAGGAGCTCAGCCAGCAGGCAGCCCGCCCAGGCTCCGAGCAGGGCGCCGAAGACCGCGCCGAGCCCGAGAAGGAAAGGCGCGCCGAAAATGGCGCCGACGATGGTACCCAGAATACCGGCGATGGTGGAGATTTTCGAGGAACCGTAGCGCTTGGCTCCCCAGAGCTGCGCGCCGAACTCCACGACTTCACCGAGGACGGCGAGGCCGATGAAGAAGATGAAGAAGGTGACGTCGAGACTGTTGTCCGGCACAAGCAGCGCCCACGCCGTCACGAGCGCCGCCATGGCCCAGTTGCCGGGCAGCGTGATGAGGTTGAGCAGCACGCATATGCCGAGAGCCAGTAGAAAAAGGGAGGCAAAAAAGAACGTCATGCGCGTTCCTCGAGACTCAGACCGAAGAGAAGTCCGAAGCAGCGCGCAAGAGCGTCGTCTCCGCAGGGGGAAAGCAGTCTGCCGCAGCCTTCGAACCGCGCACGGCAGGGGCCGAGAATCCATGTGGGGCGGAAGCCTTCCGCTTCTTCAGGAAAATTGCCGCAGATACAGCCGTGGCCGCCCCGGGCGCGCACCTGTTCATCTGGAAGCCAGTTCAGGCGCAGTTCGGAAAGATCGTCAAGAACAGCCTCGCGGGAGAGCGCGGAGTGCTGCTCATAAAGCCCCAGAATTTTTTCCTGATAGACCAGAAAAGCCTGAATATGACCGTATCCTGCCCAGAGGATGGTGATGCCTTCCCTCCAGGAGCGCTCGCGGACGGCGGGGACGCTCATGGCCGCCAGTACGACGGCTGCACCGCTGTGGGCGACAAAAGCGCTGCCGAAGGCATCCTGCGTTTTTTTCAAAAGAACGTCCGCTCCCGGAAAGGTCAGGGGCAGCGCTGAGAGTCGTTCCGGTCGTCCCTGCGCAAGAAGCAGCGCCTTTTTCCAGAGGAGCATGCGTTCTTCCCGGCGTTTTGCCGTTTCCTTTCCGGAAAGCGACTCTCCCATGGAGCAGAGCACGGTGCGGCCCGGCTGCGGCAGCCGGTGTTCCTTCAGAAAATGCAGAGCCTGTTCCACGGGGGTCTCTGCGGACAGTGCCGCCCGGGGCCAGAGGTCGGGCGTCACGTCCGGCAGGGCCAGAAGCAGCGCCGTGTTGCGGCTGCCGTTGTCCAGAAGCAGCGTCGGGCACGTCAGGGGCGCGCCGTTGTTCATCCATTCCAGCATGTGTTGCCTTGTCTGCGGGTTGAAGGGCGTGAAAACGTGGTTCGGCCGCGCGCCGTTTCCGGTGCGCGGCCTGCAGAACGGGTATGGGGGAAGAGTTACAGCAGAGAGCCGTTCCAGTTGAAGTCGCTGGTACGGCGCAGCGGGGGCATGTTGGGAGGAAGGGTTTCCTCCAGCTTGGCGAAGAAGGCGTAGCCCGCGCTTTCCAGTTCCTGCCTGTGGGCGGAAAGGTCCATGGGCCATGCCGGGTATATCCACAGGTTATGTCCGTAGTTTCTCGCCCAGAAGGCTTCGCCCTTGGGGCTGAAGAAGGCTTCGTTCGCCCTGGCCTGGTTCATGCCGTGACGGGATATGCCTACCGGCCAGTAACCGGAAAGAACCATGCCCATGGGCAGGCAGCACTGACGCGGCAGGGCGAGGTAATCCTCGCCGGAAAGCTCGGGACTCGCGAAGGCCGCTTCGAAGCCCATGCGGGCGAGAAGCGCCACGGCCGCGGGATTCGAGATGTTGCAGAACGGCCCGGCCGTGAGATGGGGACGGCGCTTTTCGTCGTCCATGGGGAAGAGCGCCACCTGCCACGGCGAGTTGCACACAAAGTGCGTGGCGCCGTCCCGCAGGGCTTCCTTGACCAGACGCTGCCATACGGCGCCTTCATCGGGCCAGATGACGGGAGGAAGCCACCAGCAGATGCGCGGCATCACCGTGCGGGATACGGCGCGCACGGAGTTGACCGACATCCACAGCGCCGTCATCACGGAACGGGAACCCCGCGTTTCGCGGCCCTGGGGCAGGCTTGCGCGCACGAGATAGTCCTGCTGACGTTTTGCGCGCACGGGGCGGGGAAGACGGGGGGTCCATTCCACGAGGGGGCTTTCCACCTTGCGGCACGCCTCGAGCTTTCTTTCCCATTCCTGAAGGATATGCACAAGTTCCGGCTCCCTGCGGTCGATGAGAAACACGGGAACCCCGGCTTTGGGCGTTTTGTGCCGGGAAAGGCGGAGAGTGCAGGTGCCGGCCTTGGGCGTGCGCCGTGTAACGGGCACGGTGTCGTGCCAGGGCTCATCCTCATAGCCTATGCGCAGAAGATCCTTGGGCAGCAGCTCTATCCTCGGCTTGATGAACGGCCAGGAAGGAGAGCCGTCCTTCTTTTCGAACTGGATTTTTCCCACCAGCATGCCGGAACTCGTCGGTTCGTCCGGCGTGGAAATACGGATGTCCTTCTGGGGGAGAAAGCGCGCGCGGGTGACGGGACGGCCCAGCGCCATGTCCAGCAGCGCTTCCGCGTCCTTCTTGGCCTGCGGCCAGTCCGGCGTGCCGATGGCGTCGAGCAGCATGCGGTAGGCGGCCACCACATGATAGACGTAGTGGGGGCCCTTCTTGCGGCCTTCAATCTTGAGACTGCGCACATGGGGAATTTCCGCAAGCGTCTTGACAAGAACGTCCAGCGAAAGGTCCTGACAGGAGAAGAAACGCCCCTCGCGTCCCTTCTGTTTGTAGATGCGGCGGCAGGGTTGTACGCAGCGGCCGCGCAGGCCGCTCTTGCCGCCGAGGTAGCTCGACCAGTAGCAGCGTCCGGAAACGCACCAGCACAGCGCGCCGTGGATGAACATCTCAAAGTCCATTCCTTCCGGAGCCTCCTCGTCCATCTGCCGGATTTCGTCGATGGAAAGTTCACGAGGCAACACCACGCGCTGCACGCCGAGTTTCTGAATGGCGGCAAGGTCGCGGGAGAAGGAGACGTTGGAGAGGGTGGAGAGATGCAGTTCTCCCTCGAACCCCGCCTGTCTCGCGATGTCGATGAGGCCTATGTCCTGAATGATGAGCCCGTGGGGCTGGGCGTCGCGCTGAAGTCTTTTGATGAGACGGCCCGCGGAGAGAATGTCGTCCCCTTTTATGAGGGAGTTGAAGGCCACATAGATTCTGCGGCCGTTCTGATTGGCCAGGTCCACCATGCGGGCCAGCTCGGTGGTGCTGAAATTTTCCGCCCCGGCACGGGCGGAGAAGTTCTTGAGACCGAGGTAGGTGGCGTCCGCGCCGGCGGCCATGCCCGCGAGAAAGCAGGACATGTCGCCGGCGGGAGCCAGAAGTTCAGGCAGAGTGTGCTGTGTCATGATATCCTATGCTGATGGCTGACCTCCCGCGCATTTCTGCCTGGCCACGGCCATCATGAGTTTTATCCGGTTTATCTGGTTCACTTCGCTCGCGCCGGGGTCGTAGTCCACGGCGGCGATGTTGGCCTCGGGGAAGCGGCGCTTGAGTTCCTTGATGACGCCCTTGCCCGTGATGTGGTTCGGCAGGCAGCCGAAAGGCTGCATGCACAGGATGTTCCGGATGCGCCCGTGAAGCAGTTCCATCATTTCCGCGGTGAGCAGCCATCCCTCGCCCGTCTGCTGACCGAGGGAGACCACGCCGTTCACCTGCTCGCGCAGTTTGCGGAACGGAAGCGGAGGAGAGAATCTCCTGCTTTTCGCCAGCACATACCGAAGCGGCAGCCGCAAGGTCAGAAGGGCGCGCAGAAGCAGGTGGCTCACCGTCGCGCGGCGCATGCTGCCGTTGTGGTGCTGCCAACGATACACTTCATCGTACAGTCCGTACAGAATAAAATCGGTGAAGTCGGGCATGACGGCTTCGCCGCCTTCCGCTTCCACGACCTTGACCGCGTTGTTGTTGGCGTCGGGATGATACTTCAAAAGTATTTCGCCCACAAGTCCGACTCTGGGTCTGCGGGGTTCGTCCTTCAGCGGCAGGGCGTCGAAGGCGCGCACCAGTTCTCCGAGGTGTCTGTAGGTGCTGCGGAGCGCGCCTTCCCGGATGTCCCTGTCGAGAATGTCCGCCCAGCGTCTGGCCAGTTCTTCCGCGCTGCCCTTTCTGCTCTCATAGGGGCGGGTGCGGTACAGAAGGCGCATAAGCGTATCGCCGCACAAAAGCGCCTGCACGCCGCGAAGCAGCATGCGTCCGTTGACGCGGAAGCCGGGGTTGCGGCCAAGTCCTGCAAGATTGAAGGAGATGACGGGGATGTCGGTCAGACCGCATTCTCTGAGCGCCTTGTACAGGAAGCCTATGTAGTTGGTGGCGCGGCATCCGCCTCCCGTCTGGGAAAGAATGAGGGCGATGCGGTGCCTGTCGTACTTTCCGCTCTGTATGGCGTAAAGAAGCTGGCCTATGACGGTGATGGCCGGGTAGCAGGCATCGTTGTTCACATGGCGCAGACCTTCTTCCACGGCCTCGCGGGAGACCGACTCCAGAAGTTCCGCCTTGTAGCCGCAGGCCTGCAGCATGGAAGGCAGGAACTGGAAGTGTATGGGCGACATCTGCGGAATGAGGATGGTGTGGGTCTTGCGCATCTCCTCCGTGAAGTCCGGAGGCATCCAGTTGTCTTCCTCTTCCGGCGCCATGGGAAGCAGCGTGGCGAACTCGGGCAGGATGTGGGACGCGTGGTTGTGCCTGCGTTCCTTCATGGTGGCCAGCAGCGAGCGGACACGGATGCGTGCGGCCCCGAGGTTGGCCCCCTCATCAATCTTTATCTGCGTGTAGAGCCTGCCGGAAGCGGCGAGAATCTCCTCCACCTGGTCGGCCGTGACGGCGTCGAGCCCGCAGCCGAAGGACACGAGCTGCACGAGGGAAACCTGGTCCGACTGTGCGGCATAGGCCGCCGCACGGTAGAGGCGCGCATGGAAGGTCCACTGGTCCACCACTCTCAGTTTGCCCGGGTCGGGCATGAGATGTGCCACGGAGTCTTCCGTGAGAACCGCAAGGCCGGAGGCGGTGATAAGGTCGGGTATGCCGTGATGGACCTCCGGGTCCACATGGTAGGGGTGACCGGCAAGAATGATACCCATCTTTCCGGTTTTCTTGAGAAAATCAAGAACCTCCCGACCCTTTTCCTTCAAGTCGTCCTTGAACTTTTTCTTTTCGCGGAAGGCTTCTTCCAGGGCTTCCGGTGAAATAACGGCTCCGTCTCTCCAGATACGTTCCAGATCGTAGAAAAGCCGGTTTTCTTCGTCGAAAATGTGAATGATAATATCACCATAATCCAGAAGAATCCAGTTGGCAGACTGATAACCCTCTATCTGACGGGGGGAAAATCCCGCTTTGTGAAGTTCTTCCTGTACATTGTCCACCATAGCCTGTACCTGATTTTTATTGGAACCGCTGGCAATCAGAAAATAATCTGCCAGAACAGAGATCTGTGAGATATCGATCATCACGATATCTTCCCCTTTTTTATCTTCTAATGCCTGATACACCAGCTGCAACATGTGTTTTGACTGCTCCATAGATTCTCCTCCTTTATCTCCATTTATTCTTTCATTAATACTGCTTTATAATAATTATAAGTCTTTTCTGTCCTCGGATCGATAGGCTTTGACAACCGGTTCAGA
>CASFUJ010000125.1 GCA_949297645.1 uncultured Desulfovibrionaceae bacterium | reverse complement strand
CGATCTGCCGGGGAAGCGCTTGCCGTCCGCGTATCCATACTTACAAGGTCATTTCCTCCCCGGCCGGTCTTCCGACCCTTTCCCGCTGCCCTTTGCCCGACTCTCTCCCGTCCTTCGCCCGGCCACGCGCCCCGGGCTGTCCGCAGAAATCCGCCCTGCTCATGCCTTTGCGTACGACCGGAGCGTCGGGCGCAGGATAACAAAAGACGCCTCCGCATGCGGCGGAAGCGTCATGAAAACACCGTCCGGGAAAAGAGGACTCAGGCGCGCGCGGCGTGCACCTCCACCTCCATGCCCTCCATGAGGGAGCGGGTGATGAGACAGCCCTTCACGATTCTGAGGCAGTGCTCCAGCGTTTCCCTGTCCTTGTCCTCCACGTCCACATGCACGTCCAGAACCACCCTGTTCACGAAGGAGCGACCGTCGCGCTCCACCTTTTCCGCGCGGCCCGTGCCCGTGATGCGGCGGTACTGCACATCGCGGGCGAGAAGCGCCGCGTTCAGCGTGCCGCAGAAGCAGTCCAGCGCCGCGCTCACCAGAAGGGCGCGCGCCGTTCCCTGCCGCCTGTCCGGCGAAACGCTGCCGAAATCTCCGTGAATGTCCCCCAGCAGGGGATGCCCCGTCCTTATGGTAAAGCCCTGAGGGGTATGTTCGAATTCCACCACATCGCTCATGCACTCTCTCCTTGAGACAGACTGTTGAAAAAAACGTGCGACCGCACGACGAAAAAGAGGAGGCAGGGAGAACGGTTGCTCCCGCTCAGACGCGGTAAAGCGCTTTTCAGCTCAACGGGCCCCGTTTTCCCCCGCTCAGACGCGGCAAAGCTCGCGCACGAGAGCAAGAAAACGCCTGCGCGGAATCTCCTCCGCGCCGAGACGCAGCATGTGCGGCGTGGTCTGCTGGCAGTCCACCAGAAGAACGCCCCGCTCTCTCAGCCATGCCGCAAGATGCACCACCGCCGCCTTGGAAGCGTCCGGCTGCCGGTGAAACATGGACTCGCCGAAGAATACCCTGCCGAGCAGCACGCCGTACAGGCCTCCGGCAAGCGCGCCGTCCTGCCATACCTCCACGGAATGGGCGCGCCCCAGAAGGTGCAGACGCCTGTACGCCTCCACCATGTCCGGCACAAGCCAGGTGCCGTCCTGCCCGGGGCGGGGCGCCGAGGCGCAGGCCGTTATCACCTCGTCGAAACATCCGTCCACGCTGTACTGAAAGCGCCCGCTGCCGAGGGTGCGGCGCAGTCTCGCGCCCACATGCAGCTTTTCCAAAAACAGCACGCAGCGCGGGTCGGGCGACCACCACAGGATGGGTGAACCCGCCTCATACCAGGGAAAGATACCGCGCGCATAGGCCGCAAGCAGCCTCTCCGGCGACAAATCCCCGCCGGCCATGAGCAGACCGCCGGAAAGCGCCCGCTCCACGGGAGGAAACCACAGCGGCCCGCCTTCGGGCATCCACACCAGCGGGGCCGCCATGCCTAGGGCCTGTTTACCGTGAAGGTGAGGTGCTCATCGTCCTTTCCGGGGGCGGAAACGGTCACGTCGCCGCCCTTCTCCAGACTGCCGAACAGAAGAAGCTCGGCCAGTCTGTCCTCAAGTTCGGAACGCACCACGCGCTGCAGAGGACGCGCGCCCATGCGCGGGTCGAAGCCCTTTTCCGCCAGCCACTCCCTCGCCGAATCGTCAAGACGGAGCGTGACGCGGCGCGCGGCAAGTCCCGGCGCAAGGGCGGCCACGGCCTTGTCCACGATGCGCACCATAAGATCGCGGCTCAGACTGTTGAAGGGAATCATGGCGTCGAGGCGGTTGCGGAATTCCGGACTGAAGGTCTGCTCCACGGCCCCGGCACTGCGGTCGGACGCGCTGCTCGTGGAGCAGAAGCCCACGGGCGACTGCGCCATTTCCCGCGCGCCGGCGTTGGTGGTCATGATGAGCACCACGTTGCGGAAATCCGCCTTGCGCCCGGTGTTGTCGGTGAGCGTGGCGTAGTCCATGACCTGCAAAAGCACGTTGTAGATGTCGGGATGGGCCTTTTCCACCTCGTCGAGCAGCAGCACGGCGTGGGGCGTCTTGCGGATGGCCTCGGTAAGAAGACCGCCCTGTTCGAAGCCCACATAGCCGGGAGGCGAGCCGATGAGCCGCGCCACGGCGTGCTTTTCCATGTACTCGCTCATGTCGAAGCGCACGAAGGCCACGTCCAGAAGCTCGGCAAGCGCCTTCGCAAGCTCGGTCTTGCCCACGCCCGTGGGCCCGTGGAAGAGGAAGGAGGCCGTGGGCCGGTTCTCGCGGTTGAGCCCCGCGCGGGAGCGCAGAATGGCCCGCACGATGCCGTCCACCGCCTTGTCCTGACCGAACACGCGGGAGCGCAGATCCGCGCCCAGCGTCTGCAGTCTGTCCTTCTCGCCGCGGCTCACGCTGCGCGCCGGAATACCCGCCATGCGCGCCACCACGCGCTCGATGTCCTGCACGGATATGCCCGCGCCGCGGCGGAAACCGGGCCGGAGCCCCGCGGCCGCGCCCGCTTCGTCCATAACGTCGATGGCCTTGTCCGGCAGAAGCCTGTCCTGAATGTGCCTTGCGGAAAGCTCCACGGCCGCCTGCACCGCGCCCCTGGAATACTTCACGCCGTGAAATTTCTCATAGTGCGGCTGAAGTCCGCGCAGAATGGCCAGACAGTCCGCCTCGGAAGGCTCGCGCACGTCCACGCACTGGAAACGGCGGCTCAGGGCGCGGTCTTTTTCAAAATGGTTGCGGTATTCCTCATGGGTGGTGGAGCCGATGCAGCGCAGCTCTCCTGCCGCCAGCACGGGCTTGAGCAGGTTCGAGGCGTCCATGGAGCCGCCGCTCGTGGCGCCCGCGCCCACGATGGTATGAATCTCGTCGATGAAAAGTATGGCTCCGGGCTTCTGCCTCAGCTCGTTCACCACTTCCTTGATGCGGGCCTCGAAATCGCCGCGGTACTTGGAACCGGCAAGCAGGGAGCCCAGATCCAGCTCGTACATGGCGATGGAGCGGAAGGGCCGCGGCACTTCGCCCTGCGCTATCTTGTACGCAAGACCCTCGGCTATGGCCGTCTTGCCCGTACCCGGCTCGCCCACCAGAAGAGGATTGTTCTTGCGACGGCGGGAAAGGATTTCCAGAAGACGGGAAAGTTCGGTCTCACGGCCCACCAGCGGGTCGATGCGTCCCTGTCTGGCCTTTTCCACAAGGTCCACGGCGTAGCGCTCCAGCGCGGAAGCCTGCGCTTCCTCCTGCCGCTCCCCGTTCTCCTGCGTGCGCCTGCGCGCCGCCTGACGCAGAATTTCCGGCAGCTCGTGGGACACGAACTCCAGCACGCGCAGCCTGTCCACTCCCTGCTTGCGCAGATAGAACACGGCCCAGCTGTCCGTCTCCTCGAACATGGCGGCAAGCACGTCCCCCACGTCGGCATCCCGGCGTCCGGAGGACTGCACATGGGCGACTGCGCGCTCAAGCACCCTCTCAAGCGCCTCGGTCTGCATAACCTCGCTCTCGGCGGAAGGTTCGGGGCCGACGGCGGGCAGATAAAGCGAGAGATACTCCTCGAGCTGATGACGCAGCGTCGGAATGTCCACGCCGCAGCCCTTCAGGATGACGCGGCCGAGCTGCTCGCGCGTCATGGCCAGCAACAGATGCTCCACGGTCAGACATTCGTGGCGGCGGGAACGCATTTCCATCACGGCCAGCGCCAGCGCCTGCATCAGAGAACGTGCCATCATCGCCGAATACCTCTTTTTTCTGTAAACATCTTCCTATTGTACCTGCCCGACACGCAGATTGCAAGCGTCCCCGTCGGGACGGCGCGCAGGCAAGGCGCAGAAAAAAGCCGGTTCGCCGCGCAGAAACGTCGTTTCAGCGCCGCAACGGACGCGCCGCCTGCTGTCCCCGCCCCGGCCCCTCCTCCGCAGAGCGGCTCAGCACCGTGAACGGCCCGGGCCTCCGTGAACGCCTGCCCCGACCGGAAAAAAACCGCCTTCTCCCTTCCCTTCGCGCAGGAAAGCTTCCGCCGCAACGGACGCGCCGCCTGCTGTCCCCGCCCCGGCCTCTCCTCCGCAGAGCGGCTCAGCACCGTGAACGGCCCGGGCCTCCGTGGAGGCCCGCCCCGGCCGGAGAAGGCCGCTTCCGCCCTCCCCCTTCGCGCAGGAAGCCTTGCAGACGTGCCGCCTGCACAGGCCGCGCCCGTCTTTACGCGGGAGGCATGAAAAAAGCGGCGGCCGCTTTTCCGCGACCGCCGCTTTTGTCGGCGTCATTCGTCCCTTTCCATGGTACAGCGCAGCGGATACCCCGCAAGCCTGGCGCGCTCCGCCACCTGTTTCACACGGAACTCCGCGATTTCCTTCGGATACACACCGCAGACGCCCATGCCCTTCTCATGCACGGCCATCATGATGGTCACCGATTCCTGCCGGGACTTGTGAAACACCTCTTCAAGAATCTTCACCACGAAATCCATGGTGGTATAATCGTCGTTGTGCAGAAGAACGCGGTACATGGCCGGTTCCTTCAGCTCTTCCTCCAGCGTCACGCCGGACCGGGACTCCACATCGGTGCCGTAATCCTGACTCATGTCTGCTCCTCTCCGCGCAGAGCCTGCGCGAAACCGTTCCGTCCCTGCGCGGGACAAGCCGCGCTCCTATTCCACTTCGGCCTTCAGGGCGTCGGCCTGGGCCTGGGAGGCAAGGGCTTCCACCATTTCCTCGATTTCGCCTTCCATGAAGCGGTCGAGGGAGTACATGGTGAGGTTGATGCGGTGGTCGGTCACGCGGCCCTGGGGGAAGTTGTAGGTGCGTATGCGCTCGGAGCGGTCGCCGGAGCCCACTTGGGAGCGGCGTTCCGCGGCTTCGGAGGCGTGCTGCTTTTCCTGTTCCGCCTGAAGGATGCGCGAGGCGAGCACCTTCATGGCGCGGGCCTTGTTCTTGTGCTGGGAGCGCTCATCCTCGCAGGTGACCACGATGCCCGTGGGAATGTGGGTGATGCGCACGGCGGACTCGGTCTTGTTGACGTGCTGGCCTCCGGCGCCGGAGGCGCGGTACACGTCGATGCGCAAATCCTCCGGCCTGAGGTTCACGTCCACCTCCTCGGCTTCGGGCATGACGGCCACGGTGGCGGCTGAGGTGTGGATGCGGCCCTGCGATTCCGTGGCGGGCACGCGCTGCACGCGGTGCGTGCCGGATTCGTAGCGCAGACGGCTATAGACGCGCTTGCCGGAGACAAGGGCGATGACTTCCTTGTAACCGCCCGCGTCCGTGGGCATTTCGGAAATGATTTCCACCTTCCAGTGCTGCAGTTCGGCATAGCGGCAGTACATGTGGAAGAGGTCGGCGGCAAAGAGCGCGGCTTCGTCGCCGCCGGTGCCGGCGCGCACTTCCAGCACGGTGTTCTTCTCGTCCAGGGGGTCCGGCGGAAGCAGCATGAGGCGCAGCTTGTGCTCTCTCTCGGGCAGTTCCTTTTCTATGCGGCGGATTTCCTCCTGCGCCATGTCGCGGATGTCGTGGTCCTCGTCGCTCAGAAGTTCCCTGTTTTCCTCAAGCTGTTTCTGGAGGTCGCGGTATTCGCGGAAGGCCAGAACCACGGGCTCCACGTCCGCGCGGGCCTTGGCCGTCTTGCGGTAC
>CASFUJ010000124.1 GCA_949297645.1 uncultured Desulfovibrionaceae bacterium | reverse complement strand
TCTTCGCCGTGATGCCCATGGTGTCGCCGCGCATGCCGTGTTCGGCGTTGGCCAGGTCTTCTTTGTACTTGTCGCCGGCAGGCGTCGGCTGGATGTGTTTCTGAGGCATGAAAGTTTCCCGCATGGGTTGGAGGAAGGCAGAAAACAGAAAAGGCGGGGGCGAGCCTCGGCTTGCCCCCGCAAAGGCTGCGTCGCCACAGTAAGGCGCCCGACGGTCGGCAGGTTCCGCGCACGCTATGCGTGTCGCAGGGCGGCAGGACCTGCTGTCCGGGTCAGGCCTGTGGCGGAAGGCGTCCTACTTGAGCAGGCCCGCTTCCTTGAAGTATTTTTCGGCGCCGGGATGGAAGGGCGCGGTGCGGCCTTCCAGCAGGCTTTCCTTCGTGATGCTGGCAAGAGCGGGATGGAGCTTCTTGAACTCGTCGAGGTTTTCCACCACTTCCTTGGTGATGGCGTACACGATGTCGTCGGGCGTGTCGGCGGAGGTCACGAAGGTGGCCAGCATGCCGATGGTCTCCACGGTGCCGTCGGCGGCGTTGCTGGCGTCGGGGTACTGGCTCAGGTCAATGGTGGTCTTGGAATAGTAGGGGCATTCCTTGAGCAGGTTTTCCATGCCGGTGATGGGCACGATGCGGCACTTGCGCTTGCCGGCCGTGGCTTCCTTGATGTTCCCGTTGGGATGGCCGAGGGTGTAGAAGAAGCCGTCGATACGGCCGTCCTGCAGGGTATGGGGAGCGTCGGCGGGCTTGAGACCTTCGCCGCGGAAGTCCTTGCCGGGTTCGAGACCCACTTCCTTGAACACCTGAAGGGCGTTGATGCGGTTGCCGGAGCCGGGATCACCGAGGTTGATGATTTTGCCCTTGACGTCCTTCACGCTCTTGATGCCGGAATCTTCGGCGGCCACGAAGGTGACGGCCTCGGGAGCGAGAGCGAAGACGAAGCGCAGCTTGGAGACGGGCTTGCCTTCCCAGTCGCCGATGCCCTTGTAGGCCTGATACTGGGTGTCGGCCTGAGCGATGCCGAATTCCAGGTCGCCGTTGTTGATGGCGTTGATGTTGAACTTGGAGGCGCCGGTGGATTCCACGCTGGCGCGGATGTCATAGACATCCTTCTTGGCGTTGATGATTTTGGCGATGGCGCCGCCGGTGGGGTAGTACACGCCGGTGATGCCGCCGGTGCCGATGGTGACGAATTTGGCGGCCATGGCTTCAGTGGACAGCGTGCCGGTGAGAAGCATGGCGGCGCCGAGAGCGGCGGCGAAGAATCCCTTGAACATGAAAGAGCCTCCTGCAAGAAGTTTCAGCTTTGTCAAAAAGAAGAGAGTAAAACGCGTCGGACAGCGTCATCTTCCGTTTCTTTTGCCTGAGGGCCGGATAATGTCACGGTTTTTTGCGGAGCGCAATAGGGGCGAAATTCACGAAAATGTGAAGCGGAATACCCTGTGAAGGTAAAGATACGGAGAGATACGGCGTTGACAAAGAGACTTCTTCTTGTCTATTTTGCACATCACGCAAATAAGAAAAGGAGGGCGGACAGTCGTGAGCAATCTTTCTCTGGGCTTCTCGCAGAACAGAAAGTACCTTGAAGGACAGGCCAGAATATTCAAGGCTCTGGGACATCCGAGTCGTCTGCTCATGGCCGAGGCCCTGACGCGCGGCCCCCTGTGCGTGGCAGAGCTGCAGCGCCTCGTCGGCGCGGACATGTCCACGGTTTCCCGTCATCTGGCGGTGTTGAAGGCCGCGGACATTGTGGCGGACGAAAAGCGCGGCCTGCATGTCTATGACCGGCTGAAGCTCAACTGTCTTGCCCAGTTCCTTGCCGGCACCGCGTCGGCCCTCAGCAGACAGGCGCAGGAGAGACAGGCGCAGCTTGCCGCCATGATGACGCCCTGAAGGACGGCGCGGAGGAAAAACGCCCGGATTGTATTTTGCAAAAAGGCCAAACAGAAAAATGAATGTCCCGCCTGTTTCGACTGCGCAAAAGAGGACGGATTCCGGAAAGGCGCGTCCCGAGGCCGTGTTGCCTGAAAATAAATTTTAAAAATTTTTCCGGAGAGCCCGCTTTTTCGAGGTCGGGAGAAAGCGTCCGGGGACCGCGTTTTTCCCTGCGGCGGAACGGCGGCATGCGCTGGACCGTCCGTCGTCATGCCTGGCGGCGGGCAGGAAGAAGCGCGGGCACGTCCTCCGCTGTGACCCGTGAATCCCGCCGTGGAAGGGCAGGTCACGGACCGCTCTCACCGCAGGGACCGGTTCCGCCGGACTTCTCCTGCAAGTTCCTCTGCCGGAACACCGTAGAAGAAAACATGCTGAAAGAGCAGGAGATGAAGCGCGGCGCGGCGGAAGGAGCCATGCCCATGCAGACCTGTCGTGCGCAGGCTCCGGAGGGGGCGCGTCCGCCGGGAAAAGTCCGAAACCGTCCGGACGCAAGGTCGGTGCGGGAAGGGCCGCCGGAAAAGAGAAACACGTCCGGCGCGTCGGAGGTCGTGGGGGCTTTGCGCGGGCGGCGTCCGGCGTTGAGGCGGGCAGGGGCGGCCGCTTTTTCCGCGGTCGTGGCGGCGTTTTTGCCTCGATTCTTGTAGGCGAGAACAGCACAGAGTCTGTTCTGCGCGGCGCTCTTTTCATCGCGTCCTCGGGGCGCAGGCAACGCGGTGTTTTTTCTGCGGGCGGAGAGACCATGCTGCACTTCACGCCGCCTTGTGTGCAATGCAGGAGTCTTTTCTGCGGGGAGGAACTTTCCGTCTTTCCTGTCTCTCCGTTGTTTCTGTGCACGGGGGCATGCTCTGTTTCGTGAAGTGCGGCGCGTTTGTCTTTCTGGCTGGAGACTGTGTTTTTCCCTGCGCTTCGATGAGGGCGGAAGGGCGTCTTTCCGCACGCAGGCTGCCGGGTATCGCCGGGATTGAAAGGGCGAACGTACGGTCCTTGCCGGGGGCGGAGTCTGACGCGGGAGCGTTTTGTCGTCGCGGGGGGGAGAAAAAAGGACGGAGGCGGCTCCGTCCTTTCCCAGGGCTTTCGTCAGATGGCGAGTTCTTCCATTTCCTTTTTCAAATCGCGTCCCAGCCAGCAGGCGTAGCGGTCGAGGTGCGTGGGGTCGCGGTTGATGATGGCCACTTTGCCGCCGCTTCTGAGCGTGATTTCCGGTACGGCCGCCGCGGGATAGACGGTGAGGCTGGTGCCGAGCACGAGCATGAGGTCGGCGGCGCGGGCTTCGCGTTCCGCCTCCGTCAGCGCGTATTCGGGCAGACCTTCGCCGAAGAACACGATATCGGGTTTGACGATGCCGCCGCACTTGTCGCACACGGGAATCTCCCCTGCGCGCACGCGGGGGGCCATCTCCTCGAAGCTCCAGCTCCTGCCGCAGCGCAGACAGTGATGCAGCAGGGGCGAGCCGTGCAGTTCCAGAACCTTGCGGGACCCGGCCTTCTGATGCAGCAGGTCGATGTTCTGGGTGATGACGGCATGGATGACGCCTTTTTCCTCCAGCCTCGCGAGGGTGCGGTGCACGATGTTCGGCTCCTTCTCGTCGAGATTGTAGAGGAAATCTCTGGAGTGCGCGTAATAATAGCGCTGGTCCTTCATGAAATAGTCGAGGTCGAACAGTTTGTTCGCGTCGATGTCGGTACGGGTGTAGAGGCCGCCTGCGCCGCGGAAGTCGGGAATGCCGGAAAGGGTGGATATGCCCGCGCCGGTAAGAACCACGGCGTGTTTTGCCTGAGAGAGAAGTTCGGTAAGCGTCATGGAAGACTCTCCGGGAAGAGGTGGCGTTAGCTCGCGGGAGGGCCGTAACGTTGCGGCATGCCCGCCGGACGCTCCCCTGAGGGGCGTCTGCCCCCACGATACGTTTCCCCGGGGAAATTTCAAGGGGCGGAGGACGCGGAAAAGGCGGCCCCTTTTCGGAGCCGCCTTGTCATGAGCGGGGAAGGCAGACGCCTGAAAGGGCGCATGGCAAGGCGCGCCGTCCGGGGCAGGTATGCGGATGCTTTCGTGCCGTCCGCCTCTTCTCCCGTACCCGTCCGGCTTCCTTCTCTGCCGGGTGTAATCGTCAGACTTCGAACAGCATCTCGAGGTCTTCCCTGGTGAGGGATTTCCACGAATCCTGACCGGGAATGACGGCTTCCGCCACGCCGCGCTTCATTTCCTGCAGTTTCAGTATCTTTTCTTCCACGGTGTTCTGGCAGATGAGCTTGTAGGAGAACACCTGACGGGACTGGCCTATACGGTGGGCGCGGTCCGTGGCCTGGCTTTCCACGGCGGGGTTCCACCACGGGTCGTAGTGGATGACGTAGTCCGCGCTCGTCAGGTTGAGGCCCGTGCCGCCGGCCTTCAGGGAGATGAGGAAGATTCTGATGGACGGCGTGTTGTTGAAGCGGTCCACCTGTTCGAGTCTGTCCTTGCTTGAGCCGTCGAGGTAGCAGAAGGGGATGTCCGTCATCTGGAGCCAGGCGCGGATCTGCTGGAGCATCTGCACGAACTGCGAGAACACCAGCACCTTGTGACCTTCTTCCACGATGTCGAGAATCATGTCCTTGAAGGCCTCGAACTTGCCGGAAGGCATGTTGGCGTTGAAGCCGGGCATGTCCAGCTTGAGCAGCTTGGGATGGCAGCAGATCTGACGCAGTTTGAGCAGGGCGTCCAGAATGGACATCTGGCTCTTGGCCATGCCCTTCTTGTCCACATCCGCCAGCACCTGCTCGCGCAGCTTGCGGGCGAGGGAGGCGTACAGTTCCGCCTGCTCCTCCTCGAGAGCGCAGTACATGACGTTTTCCACCTTGGGCGGCAGGTCCTTGACCACCTCGGACTTGGTACGGCGCAGGATGAAGGGCTTGACGCGGGAACGCAGGTATTCCAGCGTTTCGGCGTCGCCTTCCTTGATGGGCTTGATGACGCCGCGCTGGAAGGCGTGCTGACTGCCGAGGAAGCCCGGCATGAGGAACTCGAAGAGGCTCCACAGTTCGAAGAGGTTGTTTTCGATGGGCGTACCCGAGAGGCACAGCCGCATCTTGGCGTTTATCTGCCGCACGGAGCGTGCGGTGATGGTGTTGGGGTTCTTGATGTTCTGCGCCTCGTCGAGAATGATGGCGTTGAATTCGTGCTGCTCGAGTTCCTCCATGTCGCGGCGCAGCAGCGCATAGGTGGTGATGACGAGGTCGGAGGAGGCGATTTTGCGGAACAGGCCCTCGCGCCGCGTGCCGTACACGATGACGCGGGAGAGGTTCGGCACGAATTTCGAGGCTTCGCGGTCCCAGTTGGGCAGCACCGAAGTGGGCACTACGATGAGGTTGGGCCCCTGTGCGCCGTGATTGACCATGTGCTGGATGAAGGCCAGGGTCTGAATGGTCTTGCCGAGGCCCATTTCGTCGGCCAGAATGCCGCCGAATCCGTATTCGTTGAGGAAGTTGAGATAGGAGATACCCTGAATCTGGTAGGGGCGCAGGGAGGCCTGAAGGCCCTTCGGCGTTTCTATCTGCTTCACTTCATGGAAGTTGCGGATGTTGTCGCGCAGCTTGCTCCAGAAGGAATCTTCCAGCGCGCCGGGCAGATCTTCGAGCAGGTTGTCGAGAACCGGGGCCTCGTACTGCTTGAACTTCTGCTTGGGCGGACGCGCGGGGTCGAGACCGAGCACCTTGAGCTTGTGGGCCAGCTTTTCCAGCCACGACTCGGGAAGACTCGCG
>CASFUJ010000123.1 GCA_949297645.1 uncultured Desulfovibrionaceae bacterium | reverse complement strand
TGCCGCCCCCGGCTTCTGCGCCCGGCTTCCGGCCGCTCTGCCGTCTGAAGAGCGCACGCCTTCACCGGCTTCCACAAAACGCGCCACGATTTCCGAAGCCGCGCCTCCGGGGCAGTTCCGTGCAACCCCTGTCGGCGTCCCGCCGCCCTGCCCGAGTTCCGCAGTGACGGCAAAAGCCGCCCTTCTTCCGCGGCAGGGTCGCGCGCCTGCGCTTCCCTCCGGGGCGCAGAAGGCATGTTCTTCTGCCGCCCCCGGCTTCTGCGCCCGGCTTCCGGCCGCTCTGCCGTCTGAAGAGCGCACGCCTTCACCGGCTTCCACAAAACGCACCACGATTTCCGAAGCCGCACCTCCGGGGCCCGACAGTTCCGTGCGCACTTTGTCGGTATAAAGCCCCGCCGCCTTGCCCCGGGATATTTCCGCGGTGACGGCGACGGAAAGCTGCCCTTCTTCCACGGCAAGGTCGCGCAAGCGCGCAAGTTCCTGCAAATGCCCCTGCAACGAAAGCTGCGCCTTTTCAGCAGCGGCAGAACGCATTTGCTGCACCCGTTCGGCAACGCGGCCGTCCGCCATGAGGCGGGAAGCGGCTTTCCATACCGTTTCCTGCTTCATGTTTCCGGCGCTGTAGGAGCGGCGATAGGCTTCCGTCGCGTTGCCGCACTTGACATATTCCTCACAGAACGTTTCCTGCTTCTGCGTCAGCGCCATGTTTTTCTCCCGGGACCTTCCTTTCCGCCCCGGCCCTTCCTGAACCGACACCATACGGCTCCCCCCCTTCCGGCAGACACACCGCTTCTTTCAGATCCTGTCCTCCAGCGCCGGCAGGACGGCATGCCTGTCCACGCCCCGGCCCGACCGCATGCCGCGTCGTTTTTTCCGGGCGGGAGCCGGATAGTTGTCAGAACAGGCGGCTGGCAAAGGAGCCGATAAGCCCGCCGAACGACGACACCGCCGCAATGACGGCCATGAACACCGCCCGACTGCCTTCGCTTTTTCCGCGCTCGACCGCGCAGGATTCGGCCATTCTGCCGAGAGAAGCCTCAATTTCGCGGATTCTCTTGCCGTGGTCCCGAATCTGCGAGAACACGCCTTCATCGAGTCTTTTATTCAGGTCCTCAAGCAGGCCCTCAATACGCGAAAGCCGCCCCTCATGGTTGGTAATCTGCGATTCCATTTCCGGTCTCTCCGCTCACGTTGTAAATCCACAGCGCAAGGCTGCCCGCGTCACTGTCGTTCATCCACACCCCCGGAGTGCTGCAAAGTTCCAGTCGTTGCAGACTTGTCAGTACCGGAAGCGGCGGGACCGGGGTTGAGCTGGTCGAGGAGCACCCCGGCGCCGTCAGAACGCACCCGGCGACGAAAAGCAGCGGCACGGGCCGCCTCCAGCCGTTCCAGAAGACGCAGACCGAGCTCAAGGACTGCCAGAAAAAACGCGCGCACATCAGACCTTCTTTTCTTCCGTCGCCTCGTCGGCGTTTTTCGCGCGGCCCACGTTCACGGCCAGCAGATTCAGCGCCCGGTACAGCACTCTGTACACCACGCCGCTGTCTTCCGAAGGCGCGGGCAGAAGCGCGGCCACGGCCGCGCATACGCCCATGAGCGACAGCACCACGCCGCCCCACGAGCCGAAAATTTCCGTAAGCAGGTCTTCCATAACTTCTTCTCCTTTTTTCCGATGTTACCCTTTGCCGGATTGCGGCACAGTCTGCCAGCAGCCCGTGCGCATCTGTTCCGCCAGTTCCAGCGCTCTTCCCTTCACATCGCGCCGCCATTTCGAGTCGAGCATTTCGCGTGAAGCCGTCTCGAAATCCCCGCGCTTCACGGCTTCCAGCGTTCTGGTGAAGCGGAGAAGCCCCTGCACGCCGAGGTTGAACGCCATGTTCAAAAGCACTGCCTGCCGCGCCTCGCTCAAACTGCGCCAGACAGGAAACACCGCGTCCAGCGCCGCGGCGCAGGCGGCGGCGTCTCTTTGCAGCAGCGCCTCCGCCTCGCCTTCGGTAAGAGCGCTCTTGCGCGCCGCGCCCGGCAGGGGGTCGGCGTCCAGATTGTGCCCGTATCCTACGGTGAGAAAACCGGCCGGACAGCGGTACGGCGCAAGGCGCAGCCCCTCATGACGCCTGAGCTGTTCAAGTGTCTTCGGATGCTGTTCAATATCCATGACGACACCTCCTTTTTGCTGAAACCCTGCCAGAGCAGAAAACGCGGCACAGCCCTGAATTCCTCTTTCCGGAAAAAAAGCGCGAGGCGAAAAAACAGGGGAAGGGGCGGCAGGAAGAAAAGGCAGCCCCTTCGCCCCTCGGGAAACAGGGGCCGGAGAGGGAAAACGACGGAAACAACGAAAGAAGACGGAAGCGATAAACGCAGGATGAAAAAGCGGGAGAAGAGAGCAAAAGCGCAGGTACGGGCCGGAACAGGGGAAATGTTCACCGGCAGAAGAACCCCGCCGTTGTGCGGGGCCGCATGGCAGTCAGCGGCATGTCCGCCTCCAGCCCCGCAGGCAACGGGTCCAGAAGGGCGTTTTCAAACATGTCCGCCACGGTCCAGTCGTCAAGGTCGTGGCGGTTCCACGGGTCGGTCATGGGACGGCCGCATGCCCGCACGGCCCTGGCCTCCGCACGCTCTTCTCTGCGCCTCTCATCCTGATAGTGACGCCGGCACCTGGTACAGCAGTACCGGCGGCGACGATGTTCCGTCAGAAACTCATGTCCGCAATCCTGACATATCTTTCTGTAAAGCATGATTCAGCCCTTCGTCATATAGGCGTGGATATGATCCACGGCCTGTCCTGCGCCGTGGCACACAACGCCGTCATAGCCAAGGTTGCGCATTCTCTCCAAAAAAGCCGTCTGTTCCGGCCTTGCCCGTCCGTCAACGCGCTTCATTTCTATCCAGAGCCCGCAACGACCGCCCCGCGGCACGGCAAGAAACAAATCCGCGGCTCCGGCCCTCAGCCCCTGCTTTTTCTGCAAGCGACCGCGCGCCGCACTGGACGTGCCTTCATTGGCAATGTGCATGAGCGCACACTCGGGCACGCCGTACTTTCTGCTGGCATACCGCCACCACACAATCACCGCCGCCTGTTCCTCGGCCTCACTGGCATAACAACGCTTCTGCTGCATCATCGCTTCCTTTGAGTCACTCTGCTCCGTCATGCGGCCCGGTATTCCGGCCCGGCCTCGCCTGCTTTTTCCGCCGTCGGCCTGCCGCCCTTGTGCGCTTCACTGCCGGGTGTCGGCGTCGGGCAGGACGTTTTTTTCGTTCCGCCCCCCCGGCGACGAAAGGACCGGGGCTGCTTTCTGCGCGCGCAGTCGAAGGGCGGCAAGCCCGCCGGGGGCGGACAGGCCCTGCACCGCGCTGCCGCCGAGGGCAAGCACATCCTCCTTGCCGACGCACTGCTGCCAGAGCCGGATAAACTCCCTCTCCCGCCACGCCAGTTCCTCCAGTTTCCAGCGGCACACCCTTTCCCATCCTCCGAAGGAACGAACGCAATACGCCGTGGTCCGGCAAAGCTCCGGTTCCCGCCAGGCGCCGCAGCGCCTCATGAGCTCCAGCAGCTTCCCCCATTCGGCTCTGGCCTGAAGCTGCACGTTTTCCTCTCCGCGTACGGTACCGGTCAGGATATCAAGCTCCTTCTGCATGAGGGAAAAGGGGGGCATGGTGCGGTAGGGCACTGTTTCGGCGCCGTACTTGCGTATGACGCAAAGGGCGGCTTCCTGCGTCTGCTGCACGGAATAGTCTCTGAGCAAAAACAGCCACATCTTCGCCGTTTCCGGCGCAAGGGTTGCCGCATAGTTTCCGGCAAGGCCGTTCAGCACGGCCAGTTTTTCGTTTTCCGCCATCAGAACGGCCCTCCCATGGCCTCAAGCTCCGCCGCCACCTGACGGCAGACCTCGTCATTGCGGGCCTGACGGCGTTCCGCCTCGGAAAAAACGCCCGGCCCCACCGGAACATGCCCCGAAACCTGCCTCCGGTTTTCCCAGTTGCGCACCGCGGCTCTCCAGTCCTTCAACGGCCGCCCGTTGGAAAGCCTCCAGCCCTGCGCCGCGTAGTAGTCGCAAAAGCGTTCGGCGCTCAGTCCGTTGCCCCGCTCAAGACAGTAGGCGCGCACCTCCTCCGGGGCCGGGGGCACAAATCTGCCTCGCCCGCCGCGCGGGTCGTCCTCCCCCGGGGGGGAAGGGGGGGAAAAGTTTAATTCTTTTTCTCTTTCGTCAGGCTTTCGGCTTTCTTCCGAAAAAGCCGTCGCTTTCCGCGCCTCCTGCGCCCCCTGCCGGTTTTCAGGCAATTTCCGCGGGCGTCCGCCTTTGCGTCCGTTTTCCGCGTTGGCCTCGCATCTGCGCACATACGCGTCGTTCGCCCGACGCACAGACGGAACCACCAGCTCGAACACCACGCGGGTCAAATCGTCCAGCTCCGGCATGTCGCCTTCCCCCGCATCGGCAAACAGCGCCAGCACAAGAGCGCCAAGCTGCTCGGGACGCAGTCTTTTCATGCCGTTCAGATGTTCCGTGCGAAGTAAAATTCCCTTGACCGCTTCCGTCATGTTTTCCGCCTCTGTCCAGGATGTCTCCGTGTCGTCCTCCGCCGCACGCAAAGGGGAATGAACGGGAGGCTCCCTTTCGCCCGCCGCTCTTTCCTCTGCCGCGCAGGGGTCAGTCCCACAATCTGCGTCGCTCCTCCTGAAGCCTGCGAACTTCGCCCCGCGCCAGAACAAAGGCTTTCAGTGCAGCCGCATCCGCCTGTTGTGCAAGCAGACGGAAGGCGCGGGCATATTCCGCTTTTGCAGCGTCAAGTTCATGCAGGTTTCTGGTCAGGGCCGTCCGACGGGCGGCACGATCCATGAGGTCATGGTGCCTCTCATACGCAAGTTTCCGACGCTTCCCGACCCTGTGTTCTCTGATGAAATTTCCGCCCATGCACTTTTCTCCCATGGCCCGGTATCCTCCGGGAAAAACGACAGCCGACGATACCGCGCTGCCGATGTCCTGACGCGGGCCGTCTTTGCGCCGCCCGCATCCGTTTATCTGCGCTATTGTAAAAGTTTCGTTCGGGCGAACTATTATATACGGATTTACTTTCCAGCCTTTGCCGTAATCCGAAGCTTGGTGCGCGGCGTTGGAAACATTCCTTATATTCTCCGACGGATCCGCCTTGGCGCCTCCGCCGGCTTCTCACGTGTAATTTTCCGGAGATATAGAGCGAGACTTGGCGTCGGAGAGCTTGGAAATAGCGTCCATGCCGGCATAAATTTTATCCGAGCCTCAAAGCGGAAATGCAACTGTTGCAACAAACAGGAACACCGCGTAAACAATTTTGAATTTCTTCATATGATACCTCTTTCTAAAAAAACTCCACATTACTAAAGAATTTCAGCATTTCCCCGCGCGGACAATTATCCCGCAGTACAAACGCCAGCGTGCCTAAGCGTACGCTCGAATTTCAAATATAGACGCAAATGCGGAACCGCATGTTGCCAGGCAATCGACCCGCAGCGCTTTTAATTCCGTTGGATTGAACCTATGCGAAACCAGCTTTTGGTGGTTTTTGCGGACTTCGGCGAGAATTTTCTCGGAGCCGTCGGGAAGGATTCCAACAAGATTGTAATCCCGCAAAGTTTCCGGTTGCGGCGCCCGGAGAATAGTTTGGGCAAACTTGGTTTCAAGGGAAATTGTGAGAAATCTGCAGCCAGTGTCCAAATACAAAAGA
>CASFUJ010000122.1 GCA_949297645.1 uncultured Desulfovibrionaceae bacterium | reverse complement strand
AGTTTGCCGCTCCCGCCGACCCGCGCTATCCCATCGTACTGACCACCTACAGCATGACGGAACACTGGTGCGGCGGCGGCGAAACCCGCAACGTACCCAACCTGCTGGAGGCCGAGCCGCAGCTTTATGTGGAACTGAGCCATGACCTGGCCAGAGAAAAGGGCATCAAGAACGGTGACGGCGTCATCATTGAAAGCGCCCGCGGGCAGGTGGAGGCCATTGCCATGGTCACCATCCGGCTCCGGCCCTTCACCATCATGGGCAAAACGGTACACCTCATCGGCATGCCGTTCGCCTACGGATGGACGACTCCCGGTTGCGGCGATTCCACGAACCGCCTGACCGTGACCGCCTATGACCCCAACACCACCATTCCTGAAACAAAAGCCTGCTGCGTGAACATCCGCAAAGCCGGCAAGCTGACCGAAATAGCCTGATCAGGCTGGGGAGCGCCCCCCGGGCGCTCCCCTCAAGGAGTACGCGATGCCCAAGACATTTCTTATAGACACTACCCGGTGTACGGCATGCCGCGGCTGTCAGGTAGCGTGCAAGGAATGGCACAACCTGCCCGCCAATGCCACCAAGCAGCGGGGTTCCCATCAGAATCCCCCGGATTTGAATCCCAACAACCTCAAGATTGTCCGCTTCCATGAACATCTGGACGACAAGGGCAACGTGGTCTGGAACTTCTTCCCCGACCAGTGCCGCCATTGTCTGACGCCCATTTGTGTGGACATGGCCAATCTCGCCGTTCCCGGCTCCATGATTCAGGACAAGGATACCGGCGCGGTGCTTGTCACCGAAAAATGCAGGCAGCTCTCTCCGGTCGATATCGCGACCATCATCAAGGCGTGCCCCTACAACATCCCGCGCTACGATGAGAAGAGCAAGATGCTGACCAAGTGCGACATGTGCATCGACCGCGTTTCCGCATGCCTTCAGCCCATGTGCGTGAAAACCTGCCCTACGGGCGCCATGGTTTTCGGCGAACGCGCCGAAATTCTGGAAGAGGCGCACAAGCGCCTTGCCCGTGTAAAGGAACGCTTCCCCAAGGCCCGTCTTGTGGATACGGAGGAAGTCAGCGTCATCTATCTTCTGGCGGAAGAGCCCGAATTCTATCACGAGTTCGCGAGCTTCGGCTAGCAGACGTGCCGGACGGCCCGCTGGGCGGACTGTCCGGCATGGACGAAGGCCTTTCCCTTTTGAGCCGGCACAGCTTTGGCCTTCCGGCAAAGACTGCGACGTATGACGGTTTCGGCCGCGCACGTCCGCCCCTTTCATGGAAGACCCGGAAACGACGACAGGCGCCGCGGCGGCAGTCCGTGCGCGGATGCAGAAAAGGCGTCGCCCCTGTGCCCCGCGTACGGCATGAACCCACCGGCCCGACGTCATCCGCGTCGCGCTGCAACACCAGCCTTTCACGGCACCTGATGCCGTTTTCAGATTTCAGGAGTCATCATGGCCGCATCCCGCCAGACCGTTTCGGAAACCCTTGCCGACATCGCCGCATGCAGACCCGTGCTGCAACCGGTGCTGAACGCCTTCGCGCCCCTTCTCGAGGCGCGTGCGGCGCTGCCGGAAACGCTCGCCCCCATGTTGGAAGAGAGCGGCTTTTCTCTGCCTCCCTGGCAGCAGGAAAGAGCGCAGCAGGGCGTCCCTCTGCTTTCCGGCGTCGCTCTGGACGGGCTTTCCCACCTTCTGCAGGTATCGGCCCGGAGACTTCTGCCTCTGTTGACGGCACTGCCGGGCATGACGGAACATGCCGATGTGCTGGAGCGCTTTTTCCTTTCCCGGGAAGAAGACTCCCGGCAGGGCGCCCACGCGCTGCTTGCCGGAAACGAAAGCAGCATCGCCGCTCTCGCGTCGGCTGCGGGCCTGCCCGCACCGGTACTGCTCTTCGCGCTGGAAATGTGTCTCGGCCCCGTCGTTCAGGTGCTTGCCGCAAAGTACCGCGCTCCGTGGGATGAACGCCCCTCCTCCTGGATGCAGGGGTATTGTCCCGTGTGCGGCTCCTTCCCGTCCATCGCCTATCTGGACAAACGCGTTTTCGATGAGAAGAACGCCTTTCTGGCCGGCGGCGGCGGGAAAAAGCATCTGCACTGCGCCCTGTGCGGCACGGAATGGCACTTCCGCCGGGGGGCCTGTCCCTCCTGCGGCAAGGAAGATTCCGGCACCATGGAACTTCTGCGGGAAAGCAGCGGCAGCCGCGGCGAACGCATCGACTGGTGCACCGCCTGCAAAAGCTACTGCCCTTCCGTGGACTTGCGGGAACGCGACGCCGTGCCCGACATGGACGCCATGGCGCTCGGCATGATGCATCTGGATATCGTGGCCGCTCAAAAGGGATTGCTGCCGCTCAAGGCTTCCTTCTGGAATCAATTCTAGCTATCTGCCTCCGGGCCTTGTCCCGTTATGAACTGGGAGACTGCGCATGAGACCGCTTTTCATCCTTACCCTCCTCATCTCCCTGGCATGGTGTGTCCCCGCGGACGCCCAGGACTTCAAGGGGAGCGTCAAGTATCCTAAAAACCCCATCGTGCTCGGCGGCGGCGATACGCCCCGTCTCGCGGTGACCTTCAACCACAGCACGCACGGCGACGTCACCTGCGACACCTGCCATCACAAGCCGCGCTGCGCCATCTGCCACTACAGCCCTTCGCTGGAAAAGTCCCCCTACGCTTCCTGCAGTACCGACGGCTGCCATACCGTTCAGGGCAGGAGCAATGAGGAAAACAGCCGCTTCATGGCCTTCCACGACAGGGATTCCGTGCGTTCCTGCTTCGGCTGCCACAACAGTCTGAGCGAGAAGTATCCCGCCTTCAAGGGCTGCCGTCCCTGCCATCCCAACGGACAGTCCGCGGAAAGCAGGTAAGTTTTTCTTCCCTCGAACAGCACTGCGCCCCACGGCCTTTCCGCCATGGGGCGCAGTTTTATTTCCGGCAGCGCGCCATATCTCTCCCGGAACACCACAGCCTCGGCTGCCCGCACGAGACCGTCCTTTTACGCGGCATGCCCAGGCACAGCCTCGCTCCGTCCTTCCGACGTTTCCGGCATGCCCGGACGCATGGTTTTTCTCACGCTCATGCTCTCCGCGGCCTTCGTCCCTGAAAAAAGACAGCCTCGGAAGAAAACACGAGAGGTGATATGCAAAGAACGCTTCCGGTGTGGCCGCATGGAACTGCAACGGCTACATCGCGGCAGCGTGCCTCTTCGCCATAAGAGTCCCCCTCATTCCGACAGAGGTCCCCTGAGAACACCGGCAACGGCTCTTGGGAGGCCGCATATCCTTCATCTGACAGGCAGTTATGCGTGCTTCCGCATTGTCCGGCACACATACGAAAAAAGGGCCGCGATGCGACCCTTGAAATTCGGTGGTGCCGAGGGACAGAATCGAACTGCCCACACGGGGATTTTCAGTCCCCTGCTCTACCAACTGAGCTACCTCGGCACAACGAAAGGCACTATACTTCAACAGAAAAACATTGGCAAGTCTTTTTTTCGCTATCCGGTTCCCGGCGCGCTACTCGGACAGGTTGCCCGGGTGCTGAGGCAGGGCGGCCTCGGCAATGCGCACCTTGAAGTCGCTGGCCTCCGCCGGCGGCTCGACGAACACCACCGTGAAGGGCACTTCACTGCCGGGCAGCACGTTGGTGTTGGCTTCCACGATATCCAGCTTGTTGTTGAGCGCCTTGTCCAGTTCTTCCTTATCCAGCACTTCCAGCTGGAAGGAACTCATGCTGTTGCCGGCAAGCTGCTGACGGGAAGCCAGCATATTGCCGGAAGCGTCGTACAGTTCCGCCTCGAGGCGAATCAGCTCCCGGGCCGTGGGAAAGTTGTTCTTCACCTTTCCTTCGATGACGATGAGCTGTCCCACCTTCTCGTTTTTGATCTGATACTGGCGCACATCCCGGAGTTCCAGCTTGCTTACCAGAGAAAGAGGATCCGAGGCATCGGCCATTTCCAGTCCGACGTAGGGGGCGATGAGTCCCTTCAGCCCGTCGAGATAGGGGGTGTTCTGCCACATCCACCAGCCTCCGCCTCCGAGAGCGACGCACACAAGAAGCATCACGATGCCGGAAAGAGGCGAACGCTTTCTGCGGGGCATATCCAGTCCGCCGAAGGAGGCGGCGCTGTCCGCGCCTTCAAGACGCAGTCCCTGCACGGCCATGCGCCCGTTTGCGCGTGCCATCGGTTCGCCATCCACGGCAAGGGCAAGCCCGGAAGAAGACGGACCGGCGTCGAGGGAAAGCTCTCCGCTTCCGTACCCCGAGGAAGTTTTTTCCGCACGGCCGCCGTCGGAAGGAACGCTTCTCTCCCCGCCGTCCAGAGAAAGCTCCTGCCGTTCGGATGGCGTTGTCTGTTCGTCGGAAGAAAGCGCAAAAATATGGCGGCAGACCGAACAGCGAAGCTTGACGCCGGGCTTCACTTTGTCGTCGGGCAGGCGATATACCGTATGGCACTGGGGGCAGGTAACATTCATGAGAGACTCTCCATCCTATCTTTGATAGCGCAATCGACCATACACCGCCTGCGTCAGCAGTCAAGCAGCTCGTAAATGGCCGGAAGGGCACGGTATCTTTCGGCATAGTCAAGGCCGTAGCCCACAAGGAAGCCCGAAGGCAGGTCAAAGCCGACAAAGTCGGAGCGCACGGGAAAGAGCCGTCTCTCCTTCTTGTCTATCAGCGTAGCGAGGCGCACGGATTTCGCCCCCCGCGCGCAAAACGAACGCATGAGAAAATCCATGGAACGGCCGCTGTCCACGATGTCCTCGACAATGAGCACATGACGGCCTTCCAGCGGCGTCTCCACATCCTTCGTCATCCTCACTATCTCGCCGCTCTGCGTGCCGTCGCCATAACTGGCAAGACGGACGAAATCCATCATCACGTCCGTCTTCATGGCTCTCACAAGGTCGCTGTAAAAGGGAAAGGCGCCCTTCAGCACGCATACGGCCAGCACCGTTTCTCCATGGTAGATGCCGTCTATCTCCGACGCCAGTTCCGCCACACGGTCGCTTATGGTTCCTGCGTCAAATATCTGTTTCAACGTCATGACGCTTCACCGCCTGATAAGACTCATGAGAAACTGTTTCATTTCCGGCGCGGGAACATACCCCGCCTCGCTCACTTCGATGTGTCCTTCCCGGTTATAGATGACATTGAAGGGGATGGCGTTGATTCTGTAGGCCCTCGCGAGTTCTTCTCCGCCGTAGTACACGGGATAGGCATCCTGCATGCCCATGGACTTCACGAAGGCGTCGGCTTCACGGATATCCTCGTCGATGGCGATACCGATAATGAGCAGATCCTCGGCGGGGATCTCCTGCCGCATCTTCATGAGCTCGGGGATCTCCTTGCGGCACGGCCCGCAGAACGCCGCAAAGAAATTCACCAGAATCACCTTGCCGTGATTCGCGGCAAGTTCATCTAGCAGCTCATAGGTATGCACGGGCCTGAGCGACCTGCCTGCCTCCTGTCCGAAGGCCGCGCCCGCAGGGCAGCTCAGCACGACGGCCGCCAGAACGAGAACTCCGGCCATGCGGCGGAAAAAGCCCAACGACATTCCATCCATAACAAACTCTCCTTCCTTTTCCTCAGAAGCTGGGAGAACGGAAAAAGCTTTTCTCCCGCGAACTTTTTTAGGTGTACTGAAAATCGTTGAAAACGCCAACCTTAAACTATAGGATACATTCCGGCAAGCAAGCTTCC
>CASFUJ010000121.1:1240-6999 GCA_949297645.1 uncultured Desulfovibrionaceae bacterium | reverse complement strand
GGCGCTGTTGATGATTTCGGCGGCCTTGTCCACGGCGGCCATGTCGATTTCGGTGACGTAGGTGTCCTTCACCGGGGCGGCGGGCTCAAAGTCGGCCACGGCGGCGGTCATGTCCTTGGGAATGTCCACCAGCACGGGGCCCTTGCGGCCCGTCTGGGCGATGCGGAACGCCTCGCGCAGAATGTCGGCAAGGTCTTCCACCCTGTCCACCACGAAGTTGTGCTTGGTGATGGGCATGGTGATGCCCGCAATATACACTTCCTGGAAGCTGTCCTGCCCGATGAGAGGCGTGGGAACGTTGCCGGTGATGGCCACCATGGGCACGCTGTCCATATAGGCCGTGGCAATGCCGGTAACAAGGTTGGTCGCACCGGGACCGCTGGTTACCAGAACAACGCCGGTGCGGCCGGTAGCACGGGCGTAGCCATCGGCCGCATGCGCGGCGCCCTGTTCGTGGGCGGTAATGACATGACGAATACGATCCTGGTATTTATACAAAGCGTCGTACAGATTCAACACAGCGCCGCCGGGATAGCCAAACAGCGTGTCAACGCCCTGCTCCACCAGCACTTCACAAAAAATTTCCGAACCGGTCAGTTTCATATACTTCATCCTTATGGGCTGAAACCATGCTGATCCGCACGCAGCGGACCTCCCCCAGTCGCACGACACGCCTTGCCGGACAGCTTCCGCCGCGTCCTGCAACGCGGGCTCTCGCACAGCCCGACGCTACCGGTGACTAGCGTAAATCGTAGAATAATACTGGACTGCTTTTTCTTGTCTTGTCAAGTGACGGAGGCGAAAATAACAGAGCGAAAAAGTAAACTATTTTTTTCACATTTTCGGCAATGCCATCCTATTTCCGCGTGAACGCTCCGACAACGCATCCCCCTCCCCCGCTCCGATCCCCGCAATAGCATCGTGCAGATACAGAGCACTCCTTCCGTTTTTCCTGTCCTCCTCCATACCCGACCCGGCATGCCTCCCGATTCTGCATACCGCCGCCTTTGAAAAAGACGGCGGATGGAAACGGCGCTCGCCCTCCGCATGCCCTTTCCGATTTATGACAGAAAGTCCCGGCAGCAACAGGCAAGAAAAAGAGAGAATCAACGCTTTCGGCCACGTCGCTTTCATCATAACGTACGCATATACCGCAACAATTCCCGGAGGTTCTCATGTTTCACATCTCCTGTTCCCGCCGCTCCCTGCTGAAAAAGTCCCTCTCCGCCCTGGCAACCGTAGCCTTTTTTCCCCTGCTTCCCCGTCAGGCCATGGCCGCAGAACGCGGAAAAACGCTTGTCGTGTTCTATTCCTGGTCGGGAAACACCCGTACGCTGGCCGGACTCATTCATGACAGCCTGGGAGGCGACATGGCGGAGCTTCTGCCCGTCACCTCGTATCCTTCCGGCTACAACGCCTGCGTAGAGCTGGCCCGCAGGGAAAAGGACGAGCGTATCTTCCCGCCCCTGCGCCCTCTGACCGTGAACATTTCCGCCTATGACGTCATTCTTGTGGGCTCCCCCAACTGGTGGGGAACGTGGGCCGGCCCCGTGCGTACCTTCCTGCGCGACAATGTCCTGACGGGCAAAACCGTCCTTCCTTTTGCCACGCACGGCGGCGGTGGCTGGCAGAGCATGCCCGCCGACCTTGCCGCTCTCTGTCCGCAGGCCCGTATCGGCGAGGGGCTATGCGTTTACGGAAGCGACGCCTCCCGGTCCGCGTCCCGTGTGGAGCGCTGGCTGAAGGAGACCGGACTTCTGTAGCAGAAAAAGCACATACCCTTTCCGCTCCGTTCCCGCATGTTCCTTCCCGCCGCCAGCGGGATACGGAAGAGACTTCTGACAAAGCCTGTCTTCTGCAAAAGGCAGGCAGGGAGCTTCACCTTCCTGCCGCCGGAAAGATGTCCTGCGAAGCCGGCAGACGAAAACGTCGCGCCGATTCCGCAGGACATGTGCGCCCCACGAATGCTTGAGACCTGCAACAAAGGGGCAAGGATATGCTGTTCTTTTCTCGTATTCCCCCTCTCGCTTCTCCTGCAATGCAAGACACGAAGGATACGGAATGTCCCCTGTTCCGCATCCGAAAAAATCACGGACGGTAACAAAAGCGTCGTATGATATTCTCGACAAGGAGGCCATCCTGTAGCATAGTGAAGACCGCACCGTGCCTGTCCATGCATGCGTCCTGTTTTCTGAAAGACGCCCGGCGCATCCCTGTCAGACGCCCGATGGACGCGGCACTGCGGGGGTGAACATCATGAAAAGCAACATCTATTCCGGACTTGACCGTCTGCCGCAGGGGCGGGCCTCCGACATCGTCACGCCCGGATGTCTCGTTCTCGAGGGGGGAGCCCTGCGCGGGACTTACAGCGTGGGCGTCATGGACGCGCTCATGGAGGACGAGGTCAATCTTCAGTGCACCGTCGGCGTCTCCGCCGGAGCGCTCAACGGCATAAGCTATGTTTCCGGACAGATAGGCCGCTCGGCGCGCAGTCCTCTGCGATACAGACACGATGCGCGCTATTTCGGGTTCGGGGCTTTTCTGAGAAACCGCAGCCCCTTCGGTTTCGACTTCATGTTCGGAGAACTTTCCAGAACACTGGACCCGCTGGACATGGAACGGTTCATGCGTCCGGAGCGCCGCTTCGTGGCCGTGGCCACCAACTGCCGCACGGGCAGAGCGGAATATTTTGAAAAAGGCCTCTGCTCCGATATTCTGCTCGCCACCCGGGCTTCCTCCACCATGCCGTATATTTCAAAGATGGTGGTTATGGACGGCGAGCCCTACCTCGACGGCGGCTGTTCCTGCAAAATTCCCGTGGAATGGGCGCTGCACCAGAATTTTCGGAATATCCTCGTCATCAAGACGCGGCCGGACGGTTATCGCCGCAACCCTGCGGCCGGACGACATCCGGCACGGCTTTTCTACGGCAGAAAATGGCCGAACCTGGCGGAATCCCTGGCCGGAAGCAACGCGGATTACAACCGCCTGTGCGACCTGATAGAAACGCTCCGGCGCGAAGGACGCGCGTTCGTCATCAGCCCTTCGCGCTTCATGGACATAGGGCGCATGGAAAAGGACATGGAAAAGCTGGGGGAATGGTACTGGCTGGGATATCACGACGCAAAAAACGTCATGACGGAGTTGAAGCGCTACCTCTGCCGGAACGTCGCACTGCAGCAGGACTCGGCCACGGCCTGATGCCTCTCCTGACGACGGGCACTTTCCCGGCCTCGAAAAAAATATACCGGGCCCCGTGTCCGTCCGCACAGGAGCCCCTGCTTTTTAGAGCGTTTTATCTTTGAAAAAGGTGAAACGCGAGGCGGCGGCTCTGCGCCGCCCGGCCCAAAGTGAGCGGAAAAACCGCGTTTTTTCCGCGAAACGACAGGCCGTATGGTTTGAAATGCAAAGCATTTCAAACTGAAAATGCTCTAAAGAAGTCCGCCACGGACAGCAACGTCAACGGGCACGAACCTGAGCGGTTCATGCCCGTTGAAAAGCTGCTTCAGGACAGCGCATTCCCCTTGCGCACGTTCCATCTCTGCTTCGTTTTTTCTCCTGCGGCAGAAAATCATGCCGCACGCTGCAGAACAGGCGCCTCCGAAGCGGTTCAAAACTACTTCTGCAGGGATGCAAAGGAGTCCAGCCCGAAACGGGGGCGCTCCTGCACCTCACCTGCGTCAAGCTTCGCGCGAAGTTCCAGCAGCGCCCTGCGTATCTGTTCCGGGCAGGAAGACACCTTCGACGTGGGGCAGATGGGCATATTGTCGAAACGGTCTATCACTTCGTCTATGGTCATGCCGCGCATCAGACGGCCCAGTCCCTGCAGATTGCCGGGGCAGCCGCCCTTGAAGTCAAACTTCGTGATGGTGCGGTCCTTTTCATCCACTTCTATCATGTACATCTTGGAGCAGACGCGCTCCGGTATGAAGACAAACTGCATGCAATCCTCCCTTTGATGAAAAACTGAGTCTTACGAAAAAGTCCCGTCTCTGGCAAGAACCGGCGTAAAGCATGGGCTTTTTTTCCTGAAAGCCCGCAGCCCCGGGAACAAGGTTGACGCCGCGCGATTTTGCCCTATCCTGAACTCCGCCGGAAACACTGCCTCCGTCGTTGCTTCCGGCGCCGCACATCCCGCCGTCAACGCGCCCATGCGCTTTTCAGGAAGGTTCCCATGAAAAAAAGAAAAATAGTCCCCATCACGGTACTGTCCGGCTATCTCGGCGCGGGCAAGACCACGCTGCTCAACCATGTGCTTTCCAATCAGGAAGGCTACAAGGTGGCGGTCATCGTCAACGATATCGGCGAAGTGAACATCGACGCCAGCCTCATCGCCCGGGGCGGCGCCGTGGAAATGGACGACAGCCTCGTACCTCTTTCCAACGGCTGCATCTGCTGCTCGCTGAAAACCGATTTGCTCGAGCAGGTACTCAACCTTATCGAGTCCGCCAAATTCGACTACATTCTCATCGAAGCCAGCGGTATCTGCGAGCCGCTGCCCATCGCCCAGACGCTGTGCCTCGGCGATGAATCCCTGCCGAAAATCTGCCGCCTCGACGGCATCGTCACCGTGGTGGACGCCCAGCGCATGGTGGACGAATTCACCGGCGGGCAGAAACTGGTGGACGAAGACCTGGAAGAGGAGGACGTGGCCAGCCTCGTCATCCAGCAGATAGAATTCTGCACCACCATCGTGCTCAACAAGGTGGCGGGACTCACCGAAGACCAGCTCGGCCTGCTCAGAAGCGTCATCCGCAAGCTTCAGCCCGAAGCGAACATCATTGAAACAAATTACGGCAAGGTCGATGTGAAGGCCATTCTCGATACGGGCCGTTTCGACTTCGACCGCGCCTGCGCTTCCATAGGCTGGGTTCAGGCTCTCGAGGCCGACGCCCCGGAAGACGACGAGGACGATCATTCCCGGTGCGATCACGAACACGGCCACTGCGTGCACGAGCATCATGAGCACGAGCACCACGAGCATGAGCACCACGAGCATGACAGCCATGAGCAGGAACACGACCATGAAGACGGGCATCACGGCCACCACTGCCATCACCACCATCACGACGGCCATGAGCACGGCGAGGAATACGGCATCACCACCTTCGTCTATTTCCGTCGCGCGCCCTTCAGTCAGAAAAAGTTCGAAGACTTCGTCAACGATGCCTGGCCCTCCAGCATCATCCGCTGCAAGGGACTCATCTGGTTCACCGACGAACCCGATACCGCCTATCTGTACGAACAGGCCGGCCGTCAGATGACGGCCTCCCCCTACGGTGAATGGGTGGCGGCGGCTCCCGCCAAGCGCCAGGCGGCCGAACGCCGTGTGGATAAGCAGCTCGACGCCGAATGGGACGACACCTACGGCGACCGCATGCAGAAGCTGGTGTTCATAGGCCAGCACATGGACAAAGCGGCCATCTGCGCCGCCCTGGACGCCTGTCTGGAAAAATAACCACGAAGCGCGGCCGGTGCCCGGCCGCGCCCTGCTCCAACCCTCTGTGCCCCTCCGGGGCCTGCTTTTCTCCTATGCGCAGAAACATCATTCCCATCACGCTGCTCACCGGCTATCTCGGCGCGGGCAAGACCACGCTGCTCAATCACGTTCTCTCCAATCAGGAAGGGTACAAAGTCGCCGTCATCGTCAACGACATCGGCGAAGTGAACATCGACGCCGCGCTCATCGAGAAAGGCGGCAACGTGGAAATGGACAGCAGCCTCATTCCCCTTTCCAACGGCTGCATCTGCTGCACGCT
>CASFUJ010000121.1:0-1216 GCA_949297645.1 uncultured Desulfovibrionaceae bacterium | reverse complement strand
CGGCATCTGCGAGCCCATGCCCATAGCGCAGGCCATCACCCTCGGCAACGAAGTCATGCCCACGGTCTGCCGACTTGACGCCATCGTCACCGTGGTGGATGCCGCCCGCATGGCCGACGAGTTCCTGAGCGGAGAAAAACTGCTCGGCGACAATGATGAGGACGACGTGGAAAGCCTGCTCATCCAGCAGATTGAGTTCTGCACCGCCATCGTTCTCAACAAGGTGGACGATGTTTCCGAAGAGCAGCTCGCCACGCTGAGAGCCGTCATCCGTCAGCTCCAGCCAGAAGCGCGCATTCTCGAGACAAACTACGGCAAGGTCGAGGTGAAGGACATACTCGACACGCACGCCTTCAACTTCACCCGGGCCGGCACCTCGGCAGGATGGATGCAAAGCCTTCAGCGTTTCGATGCCGACATGATGGCCTCGCATGGAGAGCAGGAACACCACGTTCACGACGCCCGCTGCGACCACGGGCACCATCACGAAGAAGGTCATTCCCACACCGAGGAATACGGCATTTCCACCTTCGTCTATTTTCGCCGCGCCCCCTTCCTTCAGGAAAAATTCAGCGAATTCATTGAAATGTCCTGGCCGGAAAACGTCATCCGCTGCAAGGGACTCTTGTGGTTCCGGGAAAATCCCTCCATGTCCTACATGTTCGAGCAGGCCGGACGCCAGACCGTGGCCACCCCCTTCGGCCGCTGGATGGCTTCCGCTCCGGCAGCACAACGTGAAGAGGCGCGCCGCTCGAACCCGGAACTTGCACGCAACTGGGATGCCCGCTACGGCGACCGCATGATAAAGCTGGTGTTCATCGGCCGTCACATGGACGAGGCGGCCATCCGCGCTGCGCTGGACACCTGCCTTGCAGAGGATACGGCGCGCTGATATCCCATCATCTGCCTCTTCGAAGAGGGGAAGGGCATGCGCCTATTCTCCCCTTTTTTCCGCCCGCTTTCCCCGCGGCACGACTTTTCCATAAATATCTTCGCGTTCCCCTTTTATCTCCATGACCTTTGTGCTAAACTGAACCTACTTTCATGGGCAGCGGCCTTTTCCCAGGTATCTCAGCCCTGCCCGCGGCATGTGGAGCATAGTATGCTGAATGGTTATGATGTAATAGGTGATATACACGGCTGTGCAGACAGACTGGAGGCCCTGCTTTCCCGTCTGGGATATGAAAAAAGCGGCGGCGTCTGGAGACACCCCGAC
>CASFUJ010000120.1 GCA_949297645.1 uncultured Desulfovibrionaceae bacterium | reverse complement strand
GACAGGCGCTTCCTCCAGCGCGTACCTTCCGGAGCGGCGCAGGAACACACTCCCCGCGGCCGCGAGGCAGACAGAGAAAAGGGCGCGCATGGGCCGCCGGAGCGCACGCCGACGAACAGACGAACGGCCCGTCAGGGCTTGCGGACGCCGGACGCCGCGGCGGAGCGGCTCCAGCGCGGCGGAGCGACGGACGCATCCGTGCAGGCCAGAAAGGAAAGATACGGGGAATTCTCGTCGCTCCTGTCCAGAAGTTCCATGTAAAAACACCGCCCGTCCGGACTCATGACCACCGAAACGATGGAAAGGTTCTCCGGCAGCTCGAGACCGTGCCGCTTCAGATACGCGACAAGCGACATGGAACGGGGCAGCGTGTCTCCGGACAGGACGACATCCTCATCCCAGATGCGGATTTCATTCTCCCGCTGATAAAGAACAATCCGGCCGTCGTCGCTGATGTCGAGGGCCATGATTCCGGCTCCGTCGTCGATGACCACGTCGTGTCCGGCCGTGTCCAGGCGGGCCAGCAGCCAGAGCGAGCGGGAGTCCAGGATTCCCCCTCCGCCGTCGGTCCGCTTCAGCCAGACGTAAGTCAGAATGAAACGGGCGTCGAAGCTGGGGAAGCAGGAGAAGAACTCCCTGAGTATCCAGTTCTTGTACATGGGGCTGTCGGGGGAGGCCTTCGTCAGCTCGCTTTCGGCAAAAATGCGGCCGTTGCGGAAACCGGGAAAACGGCCCCAGCGGAACAGCGGGCTGCGCGGATCGCCGGCACGCACAAGACTCTGCATATATGAAGTACAGAAGGCCTGAAAGGGAATCGCGCCGCCGAAGGTCAGCGGTCGGCGTCTGCCGCTCTGCCGTGAGACGATGTACACGGCCTTCTCCTTCTTCAGCAGGATGCTTCCGCCGTCACGGCTCATCACCCTGAAATACGGACTGGTGTCGATACTGCCGAGATCGTCCATCCGTCTGAACGTTCCGTTCTCGATACAGAACCAGAAGGAGGTCGGAAGCCGTACTTCTCTGCCGCCGTCGGTCTGTCCCGTCCGGCCGAAGCGTTCCAGCTCCGCGGCGGAAGCGTCGGCCGCAGGCGCGCCGGGCATAGGTTTCCGCCCGTAGCCGAGAGCGATTCTGCCGTCGGCCGACAGTCCGTACCATGCCACGTCTGCAAGGCCGTGCCGGGCCATGAGCTGCAACGGGGAGCCCCGGCGCCAGAGAAAGCCGGGGCGCGACCAGGCCATGTCGCTGCCGGGAGGAATGTCCCGACGAGACGTGAAAAAGCCCGCCATGCTGCGCCCGTCGTCGCTGAGAAAGTCGCCCATGCCGTAGTGCTCCTTCGGAGGAGCAAGGCGAAGCAGGCCGAAGTCCCGGCTCCAGACAAAGGGCCCGCCGTCCAGAATTCCGGTCATGGCGCGGCAGTCCGGAGCGATGGCCTTGATGCGGCCGTTGTCGCCCAGAAGCGGATCCATGTTCATGATGAATCCCTGCGCGGGCCGGGCGGGTTCGGCGCACGGCCCCTGAGCGGGCAAAAGCAGGAAGGCCGGAACCGCGGCAAGAAGCAGCCGGAGACCGCCATACTGGAAAAAACGTTTCATGCGATACCCTTCCCTGTAAGAGGCCAGAAAAAACGGACGGACAGCGGGGCTGCCGCATCCTCTTCCAGAGCGCGCGGCGACAGCGTCCGCTTCCGCCTGAGGACGACACGGCGCGGAAACTCCTTCCCCCGGCGCGAGACAGGACGGCGTATGCTCACGGAAGGCGGCCGCAGGCTCCTTTTCCCCGGCCGCGCTGAACCGTGGGCGCGACGGCGCAGGATGCCGTCCCCGTCGTACGCGGGACAGGGGACGCAGCGGGCCTGTTTTCCCCAGCCTTTTCTCCGTCGTACGCGGACGGGAGGGCATGCATCATCAGTCCCCTCGTCCGGCGCGGCGGCGCTCCGGGATGGCGTTCCGACACGCCCCTTTCGCCCCGGCATACCGAGTACCTGCCCTCTTCAGGGTACAGGAAACAGTCCGGGCAGGCAACGCGCGGACACTCCCGAAAGCTGCCGCACAACGCGCATAAAAGAAAAGCGCCGGACGGCGCTTTTCCACGGGAGGGGGGGTATCGTTTCAGGCTCAGGCCTGCCGACTTCTATTTCTTTGCAGGCGCAAGGGAGACGGTGCGGGTCTGCCCCCAGGTGATGGTGTCGGTGGCGTCGGTGTTCCACAGCACTTCACGCACGGTCATGCTGTCGGTATCGGTATCCGCCGTAATCAGCAGGAAGGAAAGCTCCGTTTCGTTGCCTGCGGAAACGTCGCCCTTCATGGGAGAATCGACGCGGAAGGTGGGCAGGGAAATGGTATAGTCCGGGCCCTGCCAGTCATAGAACTCGTTGTAGTTCTCATGGCCGTGAAAGTAGGCGCGTATGGCGGGATGGGCGGCCAGAAAGGCCTCGAGTTCCCGGTGTTCGCGCACGGGGCGCTGCACCGTCTTCTTCACGCTCGCCACGTCCGGCGTCAGGTTTTCAAAACCGTCTTCGGCGTTGAGGCCATGATTGCCGTTGGGGTTGGTCAGCCGGTTGGCCGTCAGGTCCGGCGGCATGTGCGTGAAGAGCAGCACGGGTTCGCCTTCCGGCATGGCGGCAAGCTTGTCCTCCATCCACTTCCGGCTCGCCGTATCCGGCCAGATCCCCATGAGCAGAAGATGCAGACCGCCCTTTTCCCGGGCGAGAGTTACGGGACGGGCATAGGGGTCGAAGTCCTTTCCGACCTTCTCGCCCGTGGCCCTTTCGGCCATGGCCCGCATGGCGCCGTCGTCCTTTTCCGGGTACATGGGGCGGAAGAAGCCCACGGCGTTGGTCATGTCGTGATTGCCGGGAACCGCAAGAAGTTCCGCCGCTCGTCCCTGCCTGTCCTTCACCGTCAGGCCCCTGCCGTACTGGGTCATGAAAAGTTCAAAGCAGGCCGTCGCCGTCATGGGAGCCTTTTCCGGCGTGCCTTCCATGCGGTTGGCGATGTCGCCGGTGGAAACGACATAGTCTATCCAGCCCACGCGCTTTTCGGCCATCACGCCGTCGTCCGGCGGAAGAGTGATTTCCGGAAGACGGTTGATGGCCTCCACCATGGCGGCGTTGACCTTGGCGGCGGACACCTTTTTCTCTCCCCGGAAGCTCTTGCGGGTAATGCCGTAATGCTGGTCGGAGGTATAGACGATCTGCACCACTTCCGCACTGGCGGAACCGCTCCACAGAGAACCGCACAGAAGAGCCGCGACCAGCGTCGCGGCGATGCGCGTGCGACGGACGTTGTTTCTGACTTCGAGCATGAACATGCCTCCTTTATGCCTCGTTCCTTGCATCGGCAAAAGGCCCATGCGAAAAAGGCGTTTTCGAAGGCGAGCATAGAAGGGAAGGATAACGCCGGTATGAAGGCGGCATGAAAAAATGATGTCAAAAGCCGCGCAAGCGCACGGGCGTGACGAACGCCGCGTTCTGAAAAAGCCTCTTCAGAACTTCCCCGCAGCGCATTGCGTCAATCTCATGCAATCATAAGAAAAAGGAAGGCCTCCGCAGCGCGTCGTCCGGAAAAAAAGCGGCTTCTCTCAGCGCCGCCTGCCGTCCTTGCGCCGGACGCCGTCAGGCAAACGCAGGTCGCAGGCGTCCCTGCCCAGGCTCCGGCCGACGCAACCGCTCCGCCTCAGGCCTGCCGGGGCACGACCTCATGCTCCCGATAGCCTTCCTCAAGAAAGGCAAGGCTCCATTTCCCCCGGCCCGCCTCGGGCTTTTCAGTGCGGATGTGCACGGACACGGGAACAAGAGGCACACTGGGGGCTCTTCCACGGACGCAATATCGGTAGCGGGCACATTGTTCTTCTCGCGCGGCGCGCTCCGCTTTTTCAGCGGACAAAAGCGCCGCCGCGCAAAATACCGTGCAGACGGCCGGGTTCGAAGTTCCGGAGCCGTCGTCATGAGCGGGCGGCTTCAGAAAAGACCCCGCGCAGGCGCTCGTTGCGCCGCGAGCTGTCTTCCGCAACCGTCAGTCAGCTTCAAAAGCAGGCCGGGCGCAAAAAGCCCGGCAACGGCGTTCGATACGGAAGGGCGGGGCCGCACGCGCTCAGGACTTGAGGGTATCCTCCATGAACAGGGTGGCTATGAAGGAGATGAAGCTTCCTGCACAGAGCAGCCAGAACGCGTTGCCGTAGGCCTGCATGGCCGTCGCCCCTTCGGCAAGACGCCAGGACACCAGCACGCCGAGCAGCAGTTGCATGATTGCCGAAACCACGGGGCCGGTGCTGTTGAGAAAACCGCAGGCGGAAGCGAGGGCGGAGGCAGGCACGCTTTCCTTGACCATGGTGAAGGAGAGCGGGCCCATGCAGTTGGATACCACGCTGATGAGAATGCCCGCAATGGTGAGTTCCGTAAAGGAAAGCGGCTCATCCGTGTGCAGGCAGAGATACGCGAGAACCAGCGTTTCCAGCACGGCGGCCAGCATGAGGAATATGCGGCGGGAATGAAACACCCTGTCCGACAGCCACGGAAAGACCATGAGCAGCGCAAGCGGCGCAAGGGACATGATGGACATGCTGAGTCCGGCCATGTCCTTGGACAGACCGTTGGCCTGCATGAGATAACTGCCCCACCATGCCGTGAGCAGGGTGAAGAGGTTGCCTATGATGAACATGAACCACAGCACGATGAACCAGAAGTTCTTCATGCGCACGATGACGGCAATGCCGTTTCTGAGAGAGCGCACGTTCTCGCGCACGGACAGCGCGGAGTCGCCGGGAGCGACATCTCCGTCGCTCAGCAGCACATACATCATGCCGCCGAGAAACACGGTGAACAGCCCCACGATGAAAAGCGCCGCACGCCAGCCCACAAGGCCGGCGAAGAGCACCAGCGGACTCGAGGCCAGCAGCGTGCCCAGGGCGGCGCAACCGGTAAGGATGGAACAGTACTGCGCATAGCGTTCGGCAGGCACGCAGGAGGCCAGCAGCTTGTAGGCGGGCACGTTGCAGGCAAGGGTAAGGCCCAGCAGGAAACGGCACACCACCGCGGGCATGAGGCTTTCACAGAACGTGAAGACGATGCAGCACAGCCCGGCAAGCACCTGATAGAGCGCCAGAGCGCGCCGCCCGCCCAGAATGTCCGTCAGCAGACCTGAAGGAATCTGCGTGACGGCGTAGCCCAGCATGGTGGCGGAACTGATGACGCCGAACCCCGCCGCATCCACGGAAAAGGCTTCCATGAGGTCCAGAGACAACACGGAAGGATACACGCGCTGGAAAAAGCTCAGAGAATAGGCCGTGCACAGCAGCGCCAGCACCCAGACGGGGTTGACGAGTTTCAAACGGGCGAACATCGGTCCTCCAGGTTACGGCGACGGCATTGCATCGCGCGACTAAAGGGGGGAAAAGACGCGGAACAGGCGGAAACGACGCCAGCCTCACGGAAAGTCGGTTCAGGATACGCGGATACGGCAATGCAAACGATATCCGTATCACGAAGAGCCTCGGCTCCGAAAGCGCGACGCCTCTCTCCCGGACAAAACTGCCGCGCCCCGCAGCGGAAACGGGAAAGGACGCTCTTTGCACGCGGAAGCGTGCGTGTTGTCGCATGATAGCTGCAACAACGCATGAAATCAACCTCTCCCGGGAAAAAGAAGAGCGTCTTTTCGTTCCGGAGCAGAAAAAAGCCCATGCCTGACGAAAACTGCCGTATGGAGGACGGAAAAGCGCGCCGGAATCCGCCCCGCCCGTTCATGATGAAGGGCCCGTCCTCCGCCGCCCCGCCCACCCCCCCCCCCCCCCCC
>CASFUJ010000119.1 GCA_949297645.1 uncultured Desulfovibrionaceae bacterium | reverse complement strand
GGAAAGGCATGAGGGGCAGGTCCCCCCGGCAAGGCAGTTTCCGGGAGAGATAATCCCCCGACAAGTCGGGACAAGTCCCCGGGCCCCCATGGTTTCGCCTTGCGGCTTCGCCGCTTTGGCGGCCTTCGTCGGGCGGGAGAGGGCGTGTTGCCGTTTCGAAAGAGGAAAGGCGGAGTTTGCCTCCGTTTCAGGACGGCGGAACGGAAGGTCGGAAGCGAAACGCCGTGTCCTGTCTTTTCGCCGCGGTTTGTGCCTGCGGCTCCGCGGTACGGCAAAACGGCCTTCGGTATTCGGGAGCCGTTTCGGCAGGAAAGGCCGCGCTTCGGAGAGGTCGGAGGCAGGCTTTCCCCGTCGTATGACGGAGCTTATGGCGGCGTTTGTCTGGCGGGCCGTACGGTAAAGGCTCTGCGTTCCGCCTGCCGTCATCGTGGCGTGCCCTCAGTGTGAGGGGGGGGGCCACCTACGGCGGCCGACCGCTGTTTCGGCATCGGCCGAAACAGCGGTGTTGACCGGGAGGGATTTCAAGATGTCGCGGAAGTCGCGGCGCAAAGGCCCGGCGCGGTGTTGGGCGGAGCGGACATGGGAGTCGTCAGGAGAAAAACAGACTGCGGCTTCGGCTCTGTGTTGTGACGGTCGTGTCTCAACGCGTGTTTCTGTCTTCGTTTTTCAACGGCGCGGCGTCCCCTCAACGCTCTTCTGCCTTGGTGTGCAGGACCGTGGCGTTCTCTCAACGCTCCGGGGGTACAGGCGACCGTAATTTACCTGCGGCGTTACATGTGGCGGGCGTCGTGCAGGTCACGCGTCTGTACGGCCTGCCCGGAGCCGACGGACTTTTGGGGCATGAGGGCGAAAAATGGTCGGCCGGCGGGCCTGGGCTGCAGCAACTCACTTGCGACGTCGCCGCAATGCCCGCAGTGCAGGTCCCGCGCCCGGCGTGTTCCGGGTGTTGCGTCGTTTCGGCGCACATCGCGTCATCTGCGCGCCGCCGTCCGTCATTCCCTTATTAAAAAGTTTTGAGGAGGGGAGGAAGGGGGCGCGAGGGAAGGAGGGGGGACCCTTTTTCAAAAGGGGCCTCCCTCCTTCCCCCGCAAAACTCTTTCCCTATCTCTTCACCACGCCGAGGATATTGGGGAGGGGGATGTCGAGGCCGCGGGAGGAGAGCATGTAGGAAGCGGGGGACATACCGTTCCAGAGGTTTGCGTTGCCGTTGAGGCGCAGGAGCAGGGAGGCTTCGCTGCCGCCTTCGACGTACATGGCGGAGTTGAGGTTGAGGTTTTTATGGGCGTTCAGGGCGCAGACGAAGTCGTGGACGGAGGCGGGGGCGGAGCAGAAGAGGAAGAGGATACGGCCGTTCATATCTTCGGCGATGGCGGCGATGGCGTGTTCCGGGCCGTGTTCGGGCCAGACCTGCGTGCCGTTCTGTCCCATGAGGCGGAAGTTCTGGACCACGGTATCGTAGAGGGGGAGGAGGGTTTGCCAGTCGTCCTTTTCGCGGTCGAGGACAGCGGCGCGGGGCAGGCCTGGAACGCGGGGGCCGGCCACGAAGAAGGCGCCGTAGCGACTGACGATGCGGCCGTTATTGACCTGTTCGCCGCTTCTCATGTAGCCCGTGGAGGTTTCGCCGTCCTTATGGTACATGCAGGCGTTGACGGCGGCGACGAGGCGTTTGTTTTCGGCCCATTCGCGCAGGGAGGGCACGGGGCCTTCCTCCCAGCGGGAGCTGAAGAGCTGAAAGTCGAAGCGGGAGGTATCGAAGCGCAGAACGCGGATCAGCAGACGGCGGGAAAATTCGTCGGTCTTTTCCCTGGTGAAGGAGAGTATGGCCATGTCCAGCCCTTCTTCAGGGCTGCTCCATTGTATGTCCTTTCCCGGCGGTGTCGGCACAGGGGTTTCCTCTGCGGACGCGGAGGCGGCGCAGAAGAGCATGGCGAGGAGCGCGAACAGGGCGAAGGTGCGAGCGGCTTTCATGTCTTTCTTGTATGCCACAAGGCGGCCTTGGGCAAGGGGAACCCTGCGCCCCTGTGTTCGAAGCTTTCCGCGGCGGGGCTGTTGCGTTATGGCGTGCGGGCGTGGCGCGCGCTTTTTTGTCTGGCGCAGGGGCGAGAGTTTTGTCCGGCGGCGTTTCAGGGGAGTGTTTCTTTTATTTTAAGGAAGAGCGCGGTGTGCGACGTACGGCGCTGCCTTGTTCCGGGGCGGGCCGTCCTGTGCCTGGTTTGTGTTTTCTTCCGGCTCCGGCCGGGAGGAGGGGCACTTGACGGCCGGGCGTATTTGTCCTACGCCCATATTTTTACGGCGCGATAACGCGCGTCTTTTGTTGCGGCCGGTAGCCGGAGCGCGTTTCATGCGGGAAGCGGGTCTTCCTGCTTAAATAACGGAGAAACCTTTTGGATACACAGAAAAAAGCCCGCAAGCCCATCAAGCTTGCCACGAAGTCGGAACATGCGGCCTATTTCATGCCCATGCTGGAGAATTTTGCCGAGCACGGCGAGCTCAACGAGGTGGTGAAGAACTGCGTGGGCAAGGCCTGCGACCTTCTGGACGCGGGCGTACCGCTTTATCCCAACGATTTCAAGCGTCGGCACGAAGCCGGACCCGTGCATGCGGAATACGAGGCTCTCGGCGAGGACGAGCTTGACGCGTTGGACACCGAATTCACGCTTGCCGGGCGCATGATGTCCTCGCGTTCCTTCGGCAAGGTCATTTTCTTCCATCTCATGGACCGCACGGGCCGTCTTCAGTGCTATGCGGAGAAGAGCGTGCTGGGCGACGAGGCCTTTACCGCCTTCAGGAAGCTGGACGTGGGCGACATCGTGGGCGTGAAGGGGCGGCTTTTCCGCACGAAGACCGGGGAGCTTACGCTGCGCTGCGAGAGCGTCAGGCTCCTCAGCAAGTCCTTCCGCGCTCTGCCGGACAAGCACAGCGGTCTCACGGACGTGGAATCCCGCTACCGTCAGCGTTATGTGGACCTTGTGATGAATCCGCGCGCCCGCGAAATCTTCCGCAAGCGTTCGCTCATCGTGCGTGCCTTCCGCCGCTTCATGGAAGAGCACGGCTTCATGGAAGTGGAGACGCCCATGCTGCATCCGCTGGCGGGCGGCGCCACGGCCAAGCCCTTCGTCACGCACCATAATGCGCTGGACATCGACCTCTATCTTCGCATCGCGCCCGAGCTGTATCTGAAGCGTCTCATCGTGGGCGGTATGGAGCGCGTGTTCGAAATCAACCGCTGCTTCCGCAACGAGGGCATAGACACCCGTCACAATCCGGAATTCACCTCCTGCGAATTCTACTGGGCCTACGCCACCTACGAAGACCTCATGGACTTCACCGAACAGCTCTTTGCCCATATCGCGCTCACGGTCTGCGGCAGCACGCGCATCACCTATCAGGGGCAGGAACTCGACCTCACCCCCGGGCACTGGAAGCGCATGAGCTACCATCAGGCTCTCGAAGAGGTGGGCGGTCACAAGCCCGAATTCTACAACGACATGGAGGCCGTGCGCGCCTACCTGCGTTCCCGCGGGGAAAAGTTCATGGAAAGCGAGGGGATAGGCAAGCTTCAGTCCCGTCTTTTCGACCTTGATGTGGAAGAGAAGCTGGTGCAGCCCACCTTCATCTACGCCTATCCGGCGGAAATCTCCCCGCTGGCCCGCCGCAACGACAAGAATCCCGAGATCACCGACCGCTTCGAGTTCTTCATCTGCGGCTGCGAATACGGCAACGCCTTCTCCGAGCTCAACGATCCCGTTGACCAGCGTCTGCGCTTCGAGGCCCAGGTGGAAGCCAAGGCCGCCGGCGACGACGAGGCCTGTCCGCTGGACAACGACTATCTGCGCGCTTTGGAATACGCCATGCCGCCCACCGCGGGCGAGGGCGTGGGCATCGACCGTCTGACCATGCTGCTGACCGACGAGCCTTCCATCCGCGAAGTGCTTCTCTTCCCGCTGCTTCGTCCGGAACTGTAGCCTTTGTGCCTCCCGGGGGCGGGTTTCCGCCCCGGGAAAGGGGAAAAGCATGTCTTTTTCGCTGTTCATCGCCTCCCGCTATCTCACCTCGCGGAAGAAAGGCACGTTCATTTCCATCATTTCCTTCATGTCCGTGCTGGGCGTGGCCATAGGCGTGGCCGCTCTCGTCATCGTCATGAGCGTGTACAACGGCGTCACCCGCGAGATGCGGGAGAAGATTCTCGGTGCGAATCCGCACGTCATGGTCATGACCACGCGCGCCGGTTCCTTCGGCGCGGACGGCGCCGCGGTGATCGACGCGGTGAAGAACGTGCCCGGCGTGGAATCCGCCTCTCCGTTCCTGTACGCGGAAGTGCTGCTTTCCACGCCGCAGGGCGCCACGGGCCTTGTACTGCGCGGCCTCGACCCCGCTCTTTCCGCGGACGCCATGCCCATGCTGCATCATCTGGAAAGCGGAAGTCTCGAAAATCTTTCCCGCAAAAGCGGCCCGGCGGGCATGCTGGTGGGGCAGGATCTTGCAAGACGCTTCCATCTTCAGGTGGGCAGCCGGGTGAACCTCATGTCCCCGGCCGGTCAGCGCACCACCGCGGGCTTCGTGCCCAAGCTGCGCTCCTTCCGCGTGGAGGGCATATTCCGCTCCGGCATGTCGGACTTCGACAGCCGTCTCGCCTACGTCACGCTCGACGCCGCGCGCGACATCATGGGCTATCCGGAAGGCTACGTCTCCGGCGTGGAGGCCTTTGTGGACGACCCCTACGACGCGAAGACCGTAGCCGCGGACATGGCGGAGAAGCTCGGGGCTCCCTTCTATGTGCGCAACTGGATCGACATGAACGCCAATCTTTTTGCCGCGCTCCAGCTCGAACGCTTCGGCATGTTCATCGTGCTGCTCATGGTCATTCTGGTGGGCTCTTTTTCCATCATCACCTCCCTTGTCATGCTGGTCATGGAAAAAACCAAGGATATCGCCATATTGATGTCCATGGGGGCCACAACGTCCATGGTGCGGCGCATTTTCATGCTGCAGGGAGCCATCATCGGGGCAGTTGGCACGTCCATAGGTTATGTGTTAGGAATCGTGCTGGCGCTGCTGCTCAAGAAGTATCAGTTCATCGAACTGCCGCCCGGCGTGTACATGATGGACACGCTGCCGGTCATCATCGAGGGGCTGGATCTTGTCATCATCGGCGCGGTGTCGATGCTGCTTTGTTTCGTTGCCACCATCTATCCTGCCAGGCAGGCCGCGCGCCTCGTGCCTGCCGAGGCCCTTCGCTATGAGTGACGATTCCGTACTTGCCCGCAAACGGCCGCTGTACCTCGTGGAGCATGCGCAGAAGACGGTGCAGAGCCCTGCCGGGGAACTGACCATCCTGCGCGACGTGAGTTTCGAGGTGCAGGCCGGGGAGGCCCTTGCCATCGTGGGTTCTTCCGGATGCGGCAAGTCCACGCTTCTGCATATTCTGGGCACGCTGGACCGCGCTACGGGCGGCAGCGTGCTCTTTGACGGGCGCGACCTGTCGGCGCTTTCCGACGCCGAGGCCGCGCATTTTCGCAACCGCGAACTGGGATTCGTGTTCCAGTTCCATCATCTTTTGTCGGAATTCACCACACTGGAAAACGTGGCCATGCAGGCCGTCATTGCGGGCATGCCGCGCCGGGAGGCGCTGGAGAAGGCCGCGGACGCGCTGGACAGGGTCGGTCTTGCCGAAAGACGCGACCACCATGTCGCCACGCTCTCGGGCGGCGAGAGGCAGCGGGCGGCCATTGCCCGCGCCACGCTTTTGTGTCCGCGCGTGCTTCTGGCCGACGAACCCACCGGCAATCTGGACGAGA
>CASFUJ010000118.1 GCA_949297645.1 uncultured Desulfovibrionaceae bacterium | reverse complement strand
CGTCTTCGGGAAGCGTGCCGGGAATGCGGCCCCTGGCATAGGCTTCCTCATTGGTCTTCTTTTCGAGGCAGATGACGATGGTGTTGCCGTTGGGCATGGGGCAGAAGGCATGGGAGAGCACCTGCTGGGTCTCGTGGTCGTTCTTGATGTAGCGCTGGAGCAGATTGCCGTCCCAGTCGTAACGCTCGAAGCCGCCCGTGGTGCCGCCGAAGGTCACGGCCTGATTTCTCACGCGGATGCCGCGCACAAGGTCGCCGTTGGGCATGAGGTGGGCGAACAGGCCGGGGAAATAATCGGTCTTCCAGGTATGGACGATTTCACCTTCCATGTTGATGAGGTGAGTCTCGTTCCGGAAATAGGGGCTGAACAGGTTGTAGCCGTCGCAGCACAGTTCCCTGTCGTAACGATGAACACCGGTGGGAATACCGTGTAAAGCCATGACCGTCTCCTTATTTATTATGTTTCCGGAGCATGTCGAAGCGTCCTTTCGGACACGTCATACGGGCCTGAGCCCCGCACGCGCCTTTTTTGCAGAGAGCGGAACGGGACCATCCTTCAGGTCGGACGCCCTTAAGAGAGCAAAAAGCATGCCATCCTCTGATATTGTTTGATATCAATAAGTTATGATATAACATGGTAATTCCGTAAGCGTATTTTTGTCAGATTCCCCTTATGGAGGGAGAAAAAACCGGCCATTTTTTGTCCAGCCTTCTGCCGATTCCCCCTCAGAGGAGGGGCGGAGCGGCCCTACAATAATTATCCGCCTTTTCCCCGGCGCGGGAAAGAAAATTGACAAAAAATAAGTAACATCCCCGCCAATACAAAGATAACAATATGATTTTATTTATGCTATTCTCTGGCACAAAAAATGCATGACTTCTTGTGAAAGGAGGCGCATCCCTTCTGCAAAACATGTGCCTCCGCTTCACCGGCAGAAGAAACGGATTCTGCCGGGACGGGAATCCGGGGCGGATCCGGCCTTCCCGGGCTTTCGGCAGAAAGCTCCGGCCGTTCCGTCAAAAGCGTTATGCTGCAAAGCACTGACCCATTTCTGCAAGAGGTACCCGTATGACTGAACAGACAGATCGCACGATTTCCATTCCCTTTTCGAAAAAACAGGCTCTGGCCCTTGCCGCAGCTCTTGCCGCCTATGCGTTCATAGCGTTCTGCTTCGGCCCCGTGGAAGGACTCCCCGAACAGGGGCAGCGGGCCATCGCCCTCATGGCGGCGGCCGTCATCATCTGGGTGACGGAAGCGCTGCCTCTGACCGTTGCGGCCATGATGCTGGTCATGGTCCAGCCTCTGGCCGGAACGGCCTCCCTCAACGATTCGCTGCACAACTTCGCCAACCCCGTGGTCTTCTTCGTGTTCGGCATGTTCTGCTTCACCTACGCCTTCACCCGCACCGGACTTTCCGAACGCGTGGCGCTGTGGATTTCCCGCATGGCCGGAGGAAGTCCCTCCCGTCTCGTGTTCTGCTTCATTGCGGGCGGCACGCTGCTCTCCACGGTCATGGCCGACGTGCCGGTCGTCATCATGCTTGCGCCCATCGCCCTCAAAATTGTGGAGCAGAACGGCTGCCTGCGCCTGAACAGCAACTTCGCAAGAGCCCTCATGATAGGCCTTCCCATGGGCATTCTCATCGGCGGCATCGCCACGCCCACGGGTTCTTCGTCCAATATCCTCACCATGCAGTTTCTTCAGGACATGGCCGGAGTCGGCATCAGTTTCGCCGAATGGACGGCCATCGGCCTGCCCGTGGCGCTCGTACTCATTCCCACCGTGTGGTTCGCCATGATTAAAATCTTCCCGCCCGAACTCGACACTCTGGAAGGCACGGAAGACTTTGAAAAGGAATGGAAAAAGCTCGGTCCCATGAGCCGCGACGAGAAGAAGTTCGCCGTCTTCATCCTGGTGAACATGGTTCTGTGGTTCACCGACAGCATCCATCACATCCCGGTTCCCATTCTTGCCGTCATCGGCGGCACGGCGCTGTTCGTTCCGGGCATTGCCCTTCTGAACTGGGAATACGCCGGTCCGCGGGTGAGCTGGGACGTTCTCACGCTGCTCGGCGCGGCCTGTTCGCTCAGCATGTCCCTCTGGAACACGGGCGCCGCGGCCTGGGTGGGCAACTTTCTCCTCGGCGACCTTCTGTCCCTGCCTCTATGGCTGCTCATGCTGGTGGTGGGCTTCTTCACCATGTGGATACACCTGCTCGTGCCCATTTCCACGCCGCTCATCGCGGTGTTCATGCCCATGGTCATCGCTCTTGCCCAGAGCAAGGGCATCAACCCCGCCACACTGGCGCTGCCCATGGGCTTCCTGGCCACGGCATCCTTCGTTCTGGTCATCGATGCCGTGCAGCTCGTCACCTATCAGTACGGCTACTATTCCATGAAGGACTGGCTGAAGGCAGGCGTGGCCATATCCTTCATCTGGATCCCCCTCTGCGTACTCAGCGTGCTGTTCATAGGCGGAAACGTGCTCGGTCTGTACTAGGCCGGCGCCGACGGGGAAAGATTCCCTGCGTCTTTCCCCGTCGGCCGTCTCAGAGCCGCCGGAAAAGACCCCTCTGCGGACAGCCCCGGTCTTCCCGGAAAAAGACATGCCCGGACGGAACCCGGACGACGAAGGCAGCCTCCCCTTCGGCGTCCGGCTCCCGGGGGGGCTTCTCCGCAAAACAGCCGGGGAAAGCCCGCCGCCCGAACCGTCGAACGGGCCCCGGGCCGCGGCGCTCCAGACTCCCCGGACACATATCGGGCATCATCAGGCCTCGGAGTTTCTCCGCCGTACCCGTATGGTGTTGGGATGTACGCTGAGCAGCGCCGCCGCGCCGTTCTCTCCGCTGATGCGCCCGCTCGTGTAGGCGAGCGCGTCGTCGATGTAGCAGTCCGTCACTTCCCTGAGCGAAGGCCACTGGACCGTGCGGAAAAGTCCGCCCAGCTTCACGGGGCCGCGCCACGGCCCCGCATGTCTGCCGGCGACCGGGCTTCCCTCTGGAGAAGCGGTCTGACCGGGAATCTCGTCGTCCGCATCCTCAAGCAGCGCTTCCATCTCGGAGTTCAGGATGTCGTCAATCTGACCGGGCTGCCCTATACTGCGCACAAGCAGCCTTTCCATGAGGTGCTCAAGCTCCCGCACGTTGCCGGGCCAGTCGTAACGGCAGAGCTTCTCTATCTGTTCCGGAGTGAGTGCAGGCGCGTCCATGCCCATGCGCCCCGCCTTTTCCTTGAGGAAGAACTGGGCCAGCGTGGGAATGTCTATCCTGTGCGCGCGCAGCGGCGGCACCTCGAGCACGCAGATGTTGAGCCGGTACCAGAGGTCCTTGCGGAACCTGCCCTCGCGCACCAGTCTGCGCAAATCGCGGTTGGTGGCGGCAATGATGCGGATGTCCAGCGAAACGGCATGGGGACTGCCCACGCGGCGGATCTCGCGCTGATCCAGCACACGCAGCAGTCTGGCCTGCTGGGCAAGGGGCAGCTCTCCTATCTCGTCAAGAAAGATGGTGCCGCCGTTGGCGCTTTCGAAACAGCCTCGCTGATCCCTGTCCGCGCCGGTGAAGGCGCCCTTGGCATACCCGAAAAGCTCGCTGTCCACCAGCTGCTCGCTTATGGCCCCGCAGTTGACCTTGATGAAGGGACGCGAAGCACGGGACGACAGCTCCTGAAGAGCGTTGACCACCACTTCCTTGCCCGTTCCCGTCTCGCCGAGGACGAGACATGTGCAGTCCGTGGAGGCCACCTGCCTTATCCTGGCGTACAGCTCGTGCAGCCCCTTCATGCTCTGAAGCCGGAGCGACGACGTCTTCCACGCCTTCTCGGGCGTATCCTTCACCGCGACGGGCTCCATGTTCTGAAAGCTCTCGCGCAGACTCTCACGCAGGCAGTCCGTCACGTCGAGCAGCTTCCGCACCACCTCCACGGAAAAGGTGTCCGCAATGTCGGAGCAGAAAATCATCTGAAACTTGGCTTCCCCCACGGAAAAAAGCGGAATGCGCACAAAGGAGGCCAAATCCTCCCTGCGCACGCTGGTATAGGCGCTTTCCAGATGAAAGGCGTTGTTCAGAATATGGGGATGAAGGGTGTCCTGCCCCATGAGCTGGCTGATTTGACGCGGCGTGAACGGCGTACTGTCCAGAGAACGTATTCTGTTGTGGGCAAGCGTGAGCGTGTCGGCCATGAAAATGAAGCTGGCGGCCTTGTACCATCTCAGCCCGCAGAAAATCCTGATGAGCGGAACGTGCTCCCGCAGCACGCCGAGCAGATAGGTGAGAGCGGGCTCGATACCCGCCTGCCGGTATAAGAGTGCGCAGGACTTGGCATAGACGGAAACTTCCGCATCGCTCAGAGGACGGAACGTTCGGAGGGCTGAATCATCGGAAGACATCAGATTGGCAGCAGGCATGGCGTCTCCTCCAGGCTTGTTACTCCGAAAAACCCTTCGCGCCGCGGACGGCCTCTCTCTCTTCGCCGCACGAAAACACGGCCGCTCACGCAACGCGGACGGAACATGTGCAAAAGTCCTGCAGAAAGAATATCCCGAAAAATCATCCTGCACAATTCCGCCCCCATGCGCAACGCAGACCGACGCGGACCGGAGAGGGAAGACGGTGCCGGTCCCGTTCATGGTCGGACAGCGCCCCTTTTCCAGAATATCCCGCCGGAGTTGCTGCCCGAACGCTGAAAGGCTGAGCCGCAAAGCGGCATCAGGATCATCGAGGGAACCGACGTATCGGGGCGTGGTTTTCCCCGCTTTTCCGTTCCAGATAATGAAGAACCTCGCTCCGGCTATGGCGGGGCCATCTCCTCACGCTCCGTGCCGTCGGCAGGCGTAGCCTGACGAAGGAAACATGGGCTCGCGGGGCTTGTCCCGACTTGTCGGGGAGATTCTCTTCCCCGCATGCCTTTTCTGCCTTTCAGCCGAAGAGAAGGTGGGTGCCGTTGGCGAGGATTTCGTCGATTTCGGTATCGGAGAAGCGGGTTCTTTTCTGGAGGGCGTAGAGTTCGTCCTGGGGATCCATGATGGGGTAGTCGGTACCGAAGACGAGGCGTTCGCGGGGGTGTTTTTTCAGGATGGCCCTGAGGGTGTCGTCGTGGATTTCCTTCATGCAGGAGGAGGTATCCATCCAGACGTCGCGGCCGGCGAGGGCGTCAAGGGCGTATTTCCACTGTCTGAAGCCGCCGAGGTGGGCGGCGACCACGGTGAGATGGGGGAAGGCGTCGAGGATGGCGGCCATCTTATAGGGGCAGGAAGGGTTTTTGTCCGGCGGCAGGCTGTCTCCTATGTGGATGAGGAAGATGAAGTCCTTCTGGGCCTCCTCGAAGATGGGCAGCAGGCGGGGGTCATCGAGCCAGAAGTGCTGGAAGTCGGGGTGAAGTTTGATGCCGTGCACGCCGTAGGAACGCAGCCTGTCGAGTTCGCCCTTCCAGTCCTCGCAGTCGGGATGGAGGGAGCCGAAGGCCGTGATGGAGGGGTAGTTGTTCTGGAGGTAACCTGCGTAGGCGTTGCAGGGGCGCACCTGAAGCGCGCTCGTGGCCGCGCAGAGCGCCACGCAGTGGTCTATGCCGCAGCGCCCGGCGCGCAGCAGCAGATCCTCCGGCGTTCCCTTGCATCGGCAGAACAGCTTATAGTGCTCCGCGAGCTTCATTTTCGCCTTTTCGGCGATGCCGGAAAAGCCGGGAAACCCTCGAAACGCCCCGCGAAGAAAACCTCTTCGCGCGACGCGGCGAAAAACCGCGGCGACGCGACGCGCGCGGAACCCGACGCGCCCGATTCCGGGAAAAAATCCTCCGCCGCGCGGAAAAAGTCC
>CASFUJ010000117.1 GCA_949297645.1 uncultured Desulfovibrionaceae bacterium | reverse complement strand
AGCCCTGTACGGAAATAGGCGTGCTCATGGCAGATACCTTCACAAACAAAGAGATATGCAAAAAAAGAGGCCCGACTTCTCGAAAGGATGAGGGTCACTTCCAGAAAAGCGGGGCATCAGGAAATGCTTTCCCTGCAATATAGGCCCGGCAGGAAATGAAGTCAATCCCCGGCGCTTCTTTTCAGCCTTTCTGCCCCCGCGGACTTTTCCGCACAGGGACGCTGCTTCTGATTTACTGCTGGACAAGGAGCCGTGCTTCTGCGAGAATCAAAGAACTGGAATCCTGTTCTGAACATGCGGAAGCGTCCGGCAACGGGCCTGTTATCGTACCATTCCGGAAGCGGACGTTCCGCGTCCGGGCAGCCCATGGGCGGACAGGTGTCTGCTTTTCCGTCCGGCCTCATCCGGGCGAAAACCTTTAATGGAAAGATTATGGCAAACGATAATCAGCCGGATAAAGTCATTTATTCGATGCACCGCGTGACCAAGCGTCACGGTCAGCGGGAAGTGCTCAAGGATATTTCCCTCGGTTATTTTTACGGTGCGAAAATCGGCGTGCTCGGTCTGAACGGCGCGGGCAAGTCTTCGCTGCTTAAAATCATGGCCGGAGTGGACAAGGCCTTTGACGGCGACGTGGTGGTCGCTCCGGGCTATTCCATCGGCTACCTCGAGCAGGAACCTCTGGTGGACGAAACGCGTACCGTGCGTGAGGTCGTGGAGGAGGGCGTTCAGGAAATCGTGGACCTTGTGAAGGAATTCAACGAGATAAACGAGAAGTTCGCCGACCCCGACGCCGATATGGACGCCCTTATTGAGCGTCAGGCCAAGGTGCAGGAAAAAATGGACGCCATGAACGCCTGGGACCTTGATTCCAGACTGGAAATGGCCATGGATGCCCTGCGCTGCCCGCCTGCCGATACGCCCGTTTCCGTGGTGTCCGGCGGTGAGCGCCGCCGCGTGGCGCTGTGCCGTCTGCTGCTTCAGAATCCGGACATTCTCCTGCTGGACGAACCGACCAACCATCTGGACGCCGAATCCGTGGCCTGGCTGGAGCGCTACCTTCAGAACTTTCCGGGAACGGTCATCGCCGTCACGCACGACCGTTATTTCCTCGACCATGTGGCGGGCTGGATTCTGGAGCTGGACCGGGGCCGCGGTATTCCGTGGAAGGGCAACTATTCTTCCTGGCTGGAGCAGAAGGAAAAGCGCCTTGCTCTGGAAGAAAAGGCCGATACCGAGCGCCGCAAGACGCTGGCCCGCGAACTGGAGTGGATTCACATGTCCCCCAAGGGCCGTCACGCCAAGGGCAAGGCCCGCATCAACGCCTACGAGGCCATGCTGAGCCATGAGAGCGAACGTCTCGCGCCTGATCTGGAAATCTACATTCCGCCGGGACCGCGCCTCGGCAAGTCGGTCATCGAGGCGAAGAACCTCTGCAAGAGCATGGGGGACAAGGTGTTGGTGGACAATGCCGACTTCCTCGTGCAGCCCGGCGCCATCGTGGGTATCATCGGCCCCAACGGCGCAGGCAAGACTACGCTGTTCAAAATGCTGGTGGGCGAGGAAAAGCCCGATTCCGGCTCGCTTTTCATCGGTGAAACCGTGAAGTTCGGCTATGTGGACCAGAATCGCGCCTCTCTTGAACCCGGAAAGACCGTCTATGAAATCATCAGCGGCGGCAACGACGTCATCAAACTCGGCGGCAGGGAAGTGAACGCCCGCGCCTACTGTTCCCGCTTCAATTTTCAGGGCGGCGACCAGCAGAAAAAGGTGGACGTGCTTTCCGGCGGCGAGCGCAACCGCGTGCATCTGGCCTGCATGCTCAAGTCCGGCGCCAACGTGCTGCTGCTTGACGAACCTACCAACGACATCGACGTGAACACCATGCGCGCTCTGGAAGACGCACTGGAGAACTTTGCCGGATGCGTGCTCGTCATCAGCCACGACCGCTGGTTCCTTGACCGTATCGCCACCCATATTCTCGCCTTTGAAGATGAAGGGCAGGTGGTGTTCCTTGAAGGCAACTTCTCCGAATACGAGGAAGACCGCCGCAAGAGGCTGGGCAAGGAAGCCGATACCCCGCATCGCATGAAATACCGTAAGCTCACCCGTCAGTAGAGCATCTTTTCATGGAGCGAAACACGGCTCCAGCCTGCAGAATAACAGCAAAGAGGCAGCCTCCGGGCTGCCTCTTTGCATCTGTATAAGGGCTGCTTTTTTGAGCGGAGAACGATTCCGGCGGACGGAGAGCCGGCGGGACGCTATGAGGCCGTTTTACCGCAAAAGCGTTTTTTCTGCGAGAGGAAGCGACCCGTTGAGACAGGCGCTTTTTGTGTCCGCCGTTTTGTCTGCCCGGCGTCGGGGGGGACTGCACCGGAAAGGACAGAGCTTGCCGCGCATCCCTGTCCGGCTCCGCGCAGGAGGACGGCATGAAAAAAGGAGGGGGGCCTCCTTGTTGTGTTTCTGAGCGGCAGGCTGGGGAAGATGGCAGAAACGCCCCGTTCTTCCCGTCATCCGCCGAGTTTTCCCCGGTAGGACGGTTTCTTCAGAACGGCAGGCGCGGCGCAGCGCAGCGTCAGCAGCGTGATTTCCGCGCCGACGCCGAGGCGCATGGGCACATAGCCCCACATGCCGGTCCCCGGACTGACGTAGAGCGGCATGGAGCCCGCCTGATACAGGCCGGAACGGAAGCCTCCGTTCATGCGCGACACCAGCGGGAAGAGGAAGAAGAACTGTCCGCCGTGGGTATGGCCGGAGAGCTGAAGGTGACAGCCTAGGGCGGCGTTCTGTTCCGCATGTCCTGGTCTGTGGGAGAGCAGAATGCGCAGGCCTTCTCCTGCGCCGTTCAGCGCCTTGCGCGTATTGGGCGCGCCCATGGAGGCGTCAAGACTGCGGAAAAGCACGGCGCTGGGGTCGGTCACAGCAGCGATGACGACGTTTCTTCCGTTGACACGGTATTCCCTGTGTTCGTTCAGAAGAACGGTGAGTCCCCAGTTCCGCCAGGTCTCCACCCAGCTTTTCAGCCCCGAATAGTAATCATGGTTTCCCACGCTGACGGCGACGCCGCAGCGCGCGCGAAGATGAGTGACGGGAAAAAGTTCTCTGCCTATGCGTTCGGGCGTACCGTCGGCAAGATCGCCGGTGATGAGCGTGAAGTCGGGTTCAAGAGCGTTGGTACGGCGCACCACTTCTTCCAGCCAGGGAGCGGTGAAGGTGGAGCCGATGTGCAGATCACTGAGATGGGCTATCTTGAGTCCGTCCAGTTCCCGGGGCAGATTCCGTATGGGGACGTCCACACGGCGTACGGAAGGAACGGCCAGCGCCCGCACCATGCCTGCGGCGGCCGAAGCCAGGCTGAGAGCGGTCATGACAAGTTCCGCCGGAACGGAGAGCAGCATGGCAAAAAGACAGGCCTCCGCCTCCCCGAACGCAGGTATGAGAAGAGAGCAGGCAAAGATCAGCGCAAGGAACACGTCGCGCAGTAGCACAAGCCACGAGAGCACCATGAACGAGGCCGATACGAAGCCCCCGGCACGCACCAGCAGAAAAGGCAGATCCGGCCGCCGGGTGATGAGCACACGCATGCCCGTGATGGTCTGGGAAAGAAGGATGAGAAGCAGGGTGAGGGGAATTCTCCAGCCCGGGGGGACGGGCTCGTGCCAGAACAGACTGAAGGACATGTAACCAGCCACGGCCAGCATGAGGGAGGTGCTGGAAGCGAAGAACATGCGATTGCGAGCGTAATCGGCCATAGGAATCCGGTGTGTTTCTGCTGTGACGAAAAGTTTTTTCGAGAATGCGTTACAAAAGTCGGGACAGTCCATGGTGCGGATGGCATGTCCGCGTATGGAAGAGCGTAACGGAAAGAGACGCCTTTGCAAAGCGTCGTCCCGGACTCACACAGACAAAGCAATTATCGGCGCACTCTGATGTATCTCACCGGTGAAGGGCCAGGCACCGCGCAGGCGGAACATCCCGATGGTCGGCCGTCTGACCGCAAGCGGCAAAGAATACACCCAATGCTGGCGAAGCATAAGAGTCGGCACCACGGTCGATCGGCTCTGCGCGGACAGCGCCCTGTGCATGTGGCCTCCTAAGTGCCCGAACTGTGGAAAAGAGGCCATGGTCCGCACATGCCCGGTATGCTGTCCAAGAGGTCAGCCAGCAACATGGGAAGCTGGCAAGGCCTGAGCGGCGGAGCATCCTCTTGATTTCCGTTTTCCTTGTCGAGACTCTGCTCCAGGCAGGCGAGGCATCCCCGAAGCGGGCGCCGCCCGGAGGATAAAGGGTATGCTCAGACAGGCGGGGCATACTCCGCTCCCGTACCTTCTTGTCCTGTATGGAGATCCTGCCGGATAACCGTTTTTGCGGCTTTGCGGCCATACATCCGGCAACAGGAACATTTTCCGGCGCAGCGAAATGGGCGATCATACGGCCGACGCCGTGGGGATCCCCATGCGCAGGCATCGCTTTGTGAGAAACGGCGGGCCCGGAGCGTCTTTGCCCGTGGCGAAGACCGCGCCGTTTTTTGCAGAACGTTTCTGTCGAATACGCGGAAACGGGCGACCGTAGGCTTCCGCCGGGCGGAGGACAACGCGTGTTTTCAAAAAGAAAGGAAATCCGTATCGACAGCGGGGAGAATGAGACCGCGCTCCCGCGTTTTTTGGATGGCAGGCTTTCTTTTCTCTGCCGCCGCTCCGGGCGGAGAACATCCTGCACCGGCGGCTAACCGCCGCTTTCTGCCGGGACGGAAGAAGAGCGTTCCCGTGTCGCGGCGCCCATGAGTCTCCGCAATGGAGAATCACAGGCTGCGCGCGACGTGTCATTTCGCGGCGATGTATTTTTCCATCGCCTGCGGGGAGCAGGTCTGCCCGCGCCAGAAGGCTGAGGCCCAGAGAATGAGTACCGAAGCCTGCGCGTCGTCCAGCTGCCGGAACTTGGTTTCCAGATTGCGCGGGTTGCTGCCGTGCTTTTTGTACAGTTCTTTCCTGTCGCTCTGCTCCATGACGTGAAGCAGAAGGTGGGTGAGACGAAGGTGCGTGGTGTCTATGACCACGTTTTTATGAGCGTCGATGATGGTTTTCAGCTCGGCCGGCGTGAAGAGGGATTTCAGCGCGGCGACGGTGTTGAACCAGGTATCGATAGTCCAGGGGAGCATGAACTCGGCTCCGGCCGTACGGCTGCGGAAATGCTCCCTGAGCCAGACATCCTGTTCGTCGGTACTGCTGCGTCCATGATGGAACATGAAGACTCCCGGAGTTAGAAGGGACGGGTATAGGCGATGTCGCCGTATTCGAGGGACGGGTCTTCCACACAGGGCAGAAGCGGACGCCGGCCTTCCAGCCAGTCCCGGAAATGTCCGATGACGCGACCATGGTCGAAGCAGAGGGGACCGGGGAGATGTTCCAGCGGATAGAAGGCGGCGTCGGCCGCGTCGTCTCCGGCGGCCAGCTTTTCCGGATGTTCACAGCGGCCCACGAATACCGTGGTGAGCGTATGGCAGCGCATGTCCCGCAGCGGCCAGGAGTACACGCCGAGAACGCCTTCCAGCTTTACGTCAAGTCCTGTTTCCTCTTTCATTTCGCGTACGGCCGCGTGTTCCGCGCTTTCCCCTTCTTCAATGAAGCCGCCGGGCAGGGCCATGCCGAGAGGGGGCGTGCCGCGGCGGATGAGGACGATGCCGCGGGTGTCGTCGTAGATGACCACGTCGGCCGTCGGCAGAGGATTGCTGTAGCGGACGACAAGAGTGCCGCAGGAAGGACAGTAGCGGGGATGGTTCATATTTTTCCTCAGGAAGGGGTTGAAGTCAGAATGTGGAA
>CASFUJ010000116.1 GCA_949297645.1 uncultured Desulfovibrionaceae bacterium | reverse complement strand
CGGATTTTGATGTTCCGGGAGCCGTCTGTCCTGCGCAGGCGGCTCTTTTGGCATGCGGCGTTCCGTTCGTGCCGGGAGAGGAGGCGAGAGCCGCGGAACGGAACAGGGCGAGGGGAAGTCGTGAGGAAGAGGCCGGTCAGATGAATTCATCTCGGGCTGTGGACGACAAGGGCTCCGAAACACGGAACCGTGGCGGGCATAGGCAGGCCGGAGGCGGCAGAAGACAGGAGAAGAAAAGCGGCGGGAAAAGGAGACGACCGGAGAAAAAGGATGTCAGAAGAAGGGGACGGCGGGGCCGTGATGCGCGCCGGGTGCGGGCCGGGACAGCAGGTGCGCGGAGGGCGCGCCCTTTGCCTGTCGGTATGGAGCAAGCAGGCGCGCCATGCCGGAAGCCTTATGGTCATGCGTCTTCCTGCCCGCTCCGGCTTTGTCGGCGCTTTCGGGAAAAGCTCGATTACACCATACTGCAGCCGCGACGTTTCCGGCAAAGTGCGGCGTCATGGATAAAAAAAGCCGCCGCCCGAAGGCGACGGCCCGGAGCATCAGGCAGGGAATATTACAGCACGGCGATGGCTTCCACTTCCACGCGCGCACCCTTGGGCAGGGCGGCCACGGCCACGCAGGAGCGGGCGGGAGCGTCGGAGGCGAAGGTCTCGGCATAGACGGCGTTCACGGCCTGAAAATCGGCCATGTCCACCAGAAACACGGTGGTTTTCACCACGTTTTCAGGCGTGGCGCCCACCGCGGCCAGCACGGCCTTCATGTTCTTCAGCGCCTGAGCGGCCTGCTCACGCACATCGGCGGAGACCAGCTCGCCCGTGGCGGGGTTCATGCCGAGCTGTCCGGAAAGATACACGGTGGAGCCGGCCTGTACGGCCTGAGAATAGGGACCGATGGCGGCGGGGGCGTCGGGGGAGAACACGATGTTTTTCATGGGAAGGACTCCTTTATTCGGTTGAGGCGCTCAGGGCCGTCTGTGCGGCAGAAGGGCGCGCAGGTTGTGCTCAGCGTTTCCAGCGGAAGATGAACTGCTGTTCCACGTCGGGATGCAGGCTCAGATGCACGGGGCAGGTATGAGCGCAGTTTTCAAGAGCGGCTTTCTGGCGGTCGGTATAGTCCCTGTCGGGCATATCGAACACCACTTCGATTTTTCCGATGCGGCGGGGATTGGCGCTCATGACCTTGGTGATGGAAATGTCCGTGCCGGTCACGTCCACGTCGTGCTGGCGAGCGTAGATACCGATGATGGTCATGGCGCAGGCGGCAAGAGCCGTAGAGCAGAGGTCGGTGGGGGAAAAGGCTTCGCCCTTGCCCTGATTGTCCACGGGCGCATCGGTGACGAGGGTGGTACCGCTGGCAATGTGCGTGCACTCAACACGCAGGTCGCCGAGATATCTGGCTTTCATGTTTGCCATGGAGAAACTCCCTGTTGTGGGCTGTACGGTGCGGCAGAGCTGCTTGTTCTGGAGCAACGATTAGCGGCATACGCGCCGTTAGTCAATGCCCGGAGGCGTTCCTGAGGGCGTCTGCGTTTCAGCGGCGTGGGCAGAAAACGGGCGGCTTCGCCGTATCCGACCGGATACGGCTTTCCCGGCGGCGGGTAAAGCGCTCCGGGCGATTCGCGCTTGTCCGGCGTTGCTTTTTTTGTGTACGGTCCTTTGTCGGCGAGGACGTTTTCCTGCGTGTTCGAAAAGCGGCGGCCGCGCTTTTCGAACACGCGACCGTATCCATGGGCCATGTTGCGGAAGGCTCTTCCGCCGGGCGTCTGCTTTTGCGGAGGCTCTTCCGGGCCGGAAGGATTCAGGCGTCGGTGCGGTCTGTGCGTTTCCGTTTTTTACGGAACGTGTTTTTCCGGCGTCTATGCTCGTTTCTGTCCATGCGTTTTTTCCCCGCTGACGGGCCGGAGAACGCGGCAGAGATTGCCTGCCGCCACGACGCCTGCGGGAATATCGCGCGTGACCACGCTGCCTGCGCCGATGACGGAGCCGTCGCCTATGTTCACGCCGGGCAGCACGGTGACATGCCCGCCGAGCCACACGTCGTCGCCCACGGTGACGGGTTTTGCGTATTCCATGCCCGAGGCGCGTTCAGCGGCGTCCAGCGGATGCACGGCGGTGTAGATGCCGCATTGCGGGCCGATGAGGCAGTTTCTGCCGAAGCGCACGGGAGCACAGTCCAGAATAACGAGGCCGTAGTTGGCAAAGAAGTCTTCGCCGAGGGTGATGTTGAAGCCGTAATCGCAGCGAAAGCCCGGTTCTATGAGAAATCTCTCCCCGGTGCCGCCCAGAATGCGTCCGAGATGCTCGCGGCGTTCCGTAAGCTGCGAGGGCAGCAGACGGTCGCAGAGCACGCAGGCATCCACGCAGGCGCGGTGCAGGCGAATCAGTTCCTCGTCCTGCACGCTGTACATGAGTCCTGCAATCATTTTTTCCCGTTCCGTCATGACTCTCTCCCGGGGCGTTTTCTTGAAGGGACGGGCCGACCGTCCGCTGTTTTCTGTCTTTGGGCGTCCCGTCGCGCAGGGACCGTTATTTCTGTGTTGCCGGCGCCGTCCGGAACCGCTGTCTTTGTATCCGGAGCGTCCGGAATCGTCATCTTCATGTTCGCGTCGCCGTCTGACCCCTGCCCTCCGACGACGTTTTTGCAAGGAGGAGCCGCTTCGGCGCGTCGGACGGCGGAGCGTTTCCGTTCCGGCCTTTCTGGGACTGTCCATCCTTCGAAGGCACGCAAGGCCATGAAAAAGGGCCGGAGCTTTCGCTCCGGCCCCATGTTCTCTGGCCTGTCGGGGTAATCCCTTAGTTCTTCTTGCTGGCTACCAGTTCTTCAGCAATGCTGGCGGGCACTCTTTCGTAGTGGTCGAACTGCATGCTGAAGGTGGCGCGGCCCTGCGTGCGGGAACGCAGGTCGGTGGCGTAACCGAACATTTCGGACAGCGGCACATGGCAGCTGATGACCTGGGCACCGGCGCGGGCTTCCATGGCCTGCACCTTGCCGCGGCGACCGTTGAGGTCGCCCATGACGTCGCCGAGGTAATCTTCGGGGGTCACCACTTCCACGCTCATGATGGGCTCGAGCAGAACGGGCGAAGCCTTGCGCATGGCGTCCTTGATGGCCATGGAACCGGCAACGTAGAAGGCCTGTTCGGAGGAGTCCACTTCATGGTAGGAGCCGAACACGAGGTTCACCTTCACGTCCACGGCGGGGTAGCCGGCGAGCACGCCGCTCTTCAGGGCATCCTGGATACCCTTGTCGATGGCGGGGATGTATTCCTTGGGAATGACGCCGCCCGTGATGGAGTTGATGAACTCGTAGCCGTTGCCCGGATTGGGTTCGATCTCGATGACGGCATGACCGTACTGACCGCGACCGCCGGACTGCTTGGCGTACTTGGTGTCGGACTTGGAGGGTTTGGTAATGGTTTCGCGATAGGCCACCTGGGGCTTGCCCACGTTGGCGTTCACGTTGAATTCACGGGTGAGGCGGTCCACGATGATGTCGAGGTGCAGCTCGCCCATGCCGGCGATGAGGGTCTGTCCGGTTTCCTCGTCGCCCGTCACGCGGAAGGAGGGGTCTTCCTTGGAGAGCTTGTTGAGGGCGGCGGACAGGGCGTCACGGTCGGCCTTGGTCTTGGGCTCGATGGCCACCTGGATGACGGGATCCGGGATGTCCAGGGATTCCAGAACCACGGGGGCGTCGTCGTGGCAGAGGGTATCGCCGGTGGAGACGTTCTTGAGGCCCACGAGGGCGACGATGTCGCCGGCGCCGGCCCACTTGATTTCTTCGCGCTTGTTGGCGTGCATGCGCACGATACGGCCGATGCGTTCCATCTTGCCGGAGGTGGAGTTGAGCACGGACATGCCGGGTTCAACGAAACCGGAATACACGCGGAAGAAGGAGAGGTGACCGATGTAGGGGTCGGCCGCCAGCTTGAACACCAGACCGGCAAGGGGAGCCTTGTCGTCGGCGGCGCAGAGCACTTCGGCGCCGGTGTCGGGATTGGTTCCCTTCATTTCCTCGATGTCGAGAGGAGAGGGCAGGTATTCGACGATGGCGTCGAGCAGAAGCTGCACGCCCACGTTGCGGAAGGCGGTGCCGCACAGCACGGGCACGATGGTCTGGGCGATGGTGGCCTTGCGGATGCAGTAGTGGAGATCTTCTTCGGAAAGCGTGCCTTCTTCAAGGTACTTTTCCATCATCTCCTCGTCCTGCTCGGCCACGGCTTCCATCATTTCCAGGCGCTTTTCTTCGTACAGGTCCATGAGGTCGGCAGGAATGTCTTCTTCCCAGAAGTCCGAACCCTTGGTCTCCTTGTCGAACATGATGGCCTTGCCCTTGATGAGGTCCACCACGCCGCGGAATTCATCTTCGTGACCGATGGGCAGCTGCAGCATGACGGGGTTGGCCTTCAGGCGATCATGGATGGTCTGCACGGAGTGGAAGAAGTCGGCGCCGATTCTGTCCATCTTGTTGATGAAGCAGATGCGGGGCACGTTGTAGCGGTTGGCCTGACGCCACACCGTTTCGGACTGGGGTTCCACGCCGTTCACGCCGTCGAACACGGCCACGGCACCGTCGAGCACGCGCAGGGAACGTTCCACTTCGATGGTGAAGTCCACGTGTCCGGGGGTGTCGATGATGTTGATGGTGCGGCCCTTCCACTGGCAGTGGGTGGCGGCGGAAGTGATGGTGATGCCGCGTTCCTTTTCCTGCTCCATCCAGTCCATGGTGGACTCGCCTTCGTGCGTTTCACCAATCTTGTGGTTCACGCCGGTGTAGAAAAGGATGCGTTCGGTGGTCGTCGTCTTGCCGGCGTCAATATGGGCCATAATGCCGATATTGCGCAGATCCTTGATTTCAAAGGTACGGTTGGACATGGCGGCCTACCAGCGGAAATGAGCGAAAGCCTTGTTGGCTTCGGCCATGCGGTGGGTGTCTTCCTTCTTCTTCACGGAACCGCCGCGGTTGTTGAAGGCATCGATGAGTTCCGCGGACAGCTTGGCGATCATGCCCTTTTCACCGCGGGCGCGGGAATAGGTGATGAGCCAGCGCAGAGCCAGAGAAATCTGGCGTTCGGGACGCACTTCGACGGGCACCTGATAGTTGGCGCCGCCGACGCGACGGGACTTGACTTCCACATGCGGCTTCACGTTTTCAACAGCCTTCTCGAAGGCGTGCAGAGCTTCTTCGCCGGTCTTTTCGCCGAGGATTTCAAGAGAGCGGTAGAAGATGGTTTCCGCCGGACCCTTCTTGCCGTCGTACATGAGACGGTTCACGAAGCGGGCCACGAGGCGGCTGTTGTAAATCGGATCGGGCAAAATTTCCCTTTTTGCAATGGGACCTTTGCGGGGCATGGTGATTCCTCCGTAATCAAGTTGGAATGGTCTTCAGAACCACTGGAAGACCATAAAAATGGAGTGGAGACTCTAAAATCAGTTCTTGGGACGCTTGGCGCCGTACTTGGAACGACGCTGACGGCGATCCTGCACACCGGAGGTGTCCAGCGTACCACGGACGATGTGGTAACGGACACCGGGAAGGTCCTTCACACGGCCGCCGCGAATCATCACGACGGAGTGTTCCTGAAGGTTGTGGCCTTCGCCGGGGATGTAAGCCGACACTTCGATGCCGTTGGTCAGGCGCACACGGGCGACCTTACGAAGAGCGGAGTTAGGCTTCTTGGGGGTGGTGGTGTACACGCGGGTGCACACGCCGCGGCGCTGAGGGCATTCCTGCAGGGCCGGGGTCTTCTTTCTCTTCACCACCTTCTTCCGTTCGATACGGATAAGCTGCTGAATAGTAGGCATGTGTTCCTCCAAAATAAAAACACAAAGTTAG
>CASFUJ010000115.1 GCA_949297645.1 uncultured Desulfovibrionaceae bacterium | reverse complement strand
CTAGTTTCTTCGTTGTCATTTCCCCGGAAAACGCTTAGTATTCCCCCCATAGGAGCATAAGCATGAGCGAACTCTCCCCCACTGCGCTTGTCACCGGCGGTTCCCGAGGCATTGGCCGTACAGTGGCGCTTACCCTCGCCGCTGCCGGATATCAGATATACTTCACTTATGTGAGCCGTCCCGAGGCGGCCATGCAGACCGTGGCCGACATTGAGGCCATGGGCGGTACCGCGCGTGCGTTCTGCCTGGACTCCGGTGATGCCGAAGCCGTGACCCGCTTTTTTGCAGAGGAAATCAAGGGTAAGGTACATCTTTCCGTGCTGGTGAACAATGCCGGCATCACCCGCGACACCCTCGTGCTGCGCATGAAGGATGAGGACTTCGACGCCGTGGTCAATACCAACCTGCGCGGAGCCTTTCTTTTCCTCCGTGAGGCGGCCAAAATCATGGCCCGCCAGCGTGCAGGACGCATCATCAATATTTCTTCCGTGGTCGGTCAGATGGGGAACGCCGGTCAGGTCAACTACGCCGCCGCCAAGGCTGGCGTCATAGGCATGACCAAGTCTGCCGCCAAGGAACTGGGCGGTCGTTCCGTGACCGTGAATGCCGTCGCTCCCGGCTTTATTGAAACGGACATGACCGCAGCCCTCACGGACGACATGAAGAAGGCCTATGCCTCCGCTATCCCGCTGGGGCGTCTCGGCTCCGCGCAGGACGTGGCGGATGCGGTGGCCTTCCTCGCTTCGGACAAGGCTTCGTATATCACGGGACAGGTCATCGCCGTCAACGGCGGTCTGTACTGCTGAGCATATTTCCGGAAATATCCGGCTCCCACGTCCGGCTGCGTCCGGAGCGGTGCGGAGAGCGTTAACTGTTGTTGGTAATGCCGGACGCAGAGCTTCCGGTCTGGACGTATAACCCTGAAACACCCCCTGGAGGGAAACATGGCCGCCGTTGAAGATAAAGTTAAGCAGATCATCGTCGAACAGCTTCAGCTTTCTGAAGAAGAAGTGACCCCCGAAGCTTCCTTCATCGAAGACCTGGGCGCCGACTCTCTCGACCTTACCGAGCTCATCATGGCCTTTGAAGAAGCCTTTGGTGTGGAAATCGCCGATGAAGACGCCCAGAAGATTCTGAAGGTCAAGGACGCCATCAACTATATCGAAAGCAAGCAGAAGTAAGTTACTTCCTTTCATCTTGTTTTCATGAAGATGCCGGGGAGCCTCGCGTTCCCCGGCGTATTCGAGTTTAGAGCAATCATGCATGCCGACGCGTGCGGCTCCGGAGTTTTCTCCGTATCGCCGGTATCCGCTCTTTTTTGAGAGCGCGCGGACGGACTGATTTCGGAGGACGTTGCCTTTTCCTCATCGGGAAAGAGCGTTTTCCGCAATGGCGCCGTTCCGGTAGATATTCCGTTTGCCGGCGACATCCCGCCTGTCTGTGTCGGAGTATTTCCTGCAGAGCTGCTCATCTTGAAACGACGGTTCCGGGGCAACCACTCTGAAGGCTCGTGAACGTTCCGGGCCGAGAGCTGCTCCCTGACAGTCCTTTGAAGAAGGAGAGGTCTTCGAAGAAGACGACAGTCTTTCGCATGCCGGGGGTCCGGTTCGGCGGGACATGGAGAGGGCAGGGGGCATTTTCCCGTCATCTACCTCATATGGAGTTATTCCGCGTGGAACGTAAGCGCATTGTCATCACCGGCCTTTCAGCCATCACTCCTCTGGCTACCAGCCTTGAGAGCAGCTGGGAGGCTCTTCTTGCCGGCAAGTCCGGTATAGGCCGTATCACACAGTTCGATTCCACCGATTTTCCCACCCACATCGCGGGCGAAGTGAAGGATTTCAATCCGGAAGCGTTCATTCCGGCCAAGCAGTGCCGCAAGATGGACCGTTTCTGCCAGCTCGCCGTCTGCGCGGGCATGCAGCTTCTGGCCGACTCCGGACTCAAGATCGACGAGAGCAACGCACACCGTGTGGGCGTGGTGCTCGGCGTGGGCCTCGGCGGGCTCAAGACCATTGAAGATTTTCATGAGAAGCTGCGCACTTCCGGCCCCAACCGCGTTTCTCCCTTCTACATTCCCATGCTGATCTCCAACATGGCTCCCGGTCAGGTGGCCATTTTCACCGGAGCGAAGGGTATCAACGTAGTTTCCACGAGCGCCTGCGCATCCGCGCTGCACGCCATAGGCAGCGCCTACGACCAGCTCGTGCTCGGCCGCGCCGATGCCGTCATCACGGGCGGTGCGGAATCCACCATTACGGAAATGGGCATTTCCGGCTTCACCAGCATGAAGGCGCTCTGCACGGCCCATCAGGACGAGCCGGAAAAGGCTTCCCGTCCCTTCGATGCCGGCCGCGGAGGTTTCATCATGGGCGAAGGCGCGGGCATGCTCATGCTGGAAACCCTTGAACACGCTCAGGCGCGCGGCGCGAAGATTTACGCCGAAATCGTGGGCTTCGGCGCATCCGACGACGCGCACCACATGGTGGCGCCGCTGGAAACCGGCGAAGGCATGGCAGCCTGCATGCGCAACGCCCTTGCCGATGCCGGCCTTGCCCCGGAAGCCATCGATCATGTGAGCGCGCACGGCACCTCCACTCACGCCAACGACGCCGCCGAAACGAAGGCTCTGCACGAGGTGTTCGGCGACCATGCGAAGAATCTGGCCATTACGGCGGTGAAGTCGCAGATAGGCCATCTGCTCGGCGCTTCCGGCGGCGTGTCCAGCGTCTTTGCCGCGCTGACGCTCTCCACCGGAATGGTGCCCGGCACCATCAATCAGGAAACTCCTGATCCCGAGTGCGACCTCAACTACATGGGCGGCGGCTCGAAGAAGCTCGATCCCCGCTATGCCATGATAAATTCCTTCGGTTTCGGCGGCACCAATGCCAGCCTTGTACTGAAGAAGTTTACCGCGTAATCTGCAGGGCCGGGGTACCGGCCCTCAATTTTCAGAACGGAAAGGACCATGGACGAACTGATATTGCGCGACCCTGCGGTCGCGGACGCCATCTGGAAAGAATCCCGCCGTCAGGTGAGCAAGCTTGAACTCATCGCGTCGGAAAACTTCATCTCCGTTGCCGTGCGCGAGGCGCAGGGCTCCATCATGACGCACAAGTACGCCGAAGGTTATCCCGGCAAGCGTTATTATGGCGGCTGCGAATTCGTGGATATTGTGGAGAACATCGCCCGCGACAGGGCCATGAAACTGTTTGACTGCGATTATGCCAACGTGCAGCCCCACGCGGGCAGTCAGGCCAACATGGCCGCCTACCTTGCGCTCATCAATGCCGGCGATACCGTGATGGGCATGGACCTTTCCCACGGCGGCCATCTCACCCACGGCAGCCCCGTGAACTTTTCCGGCCGAACCTACAATTTTGTGCCCTACGGCGTGAACCGCGAGACCGGCTGCATTGACTACGACGAGCTGGAAAAGACGGCCCGTGAATGCCGTCCCGCCCTCATCGTGGCGGGTGCGAGCGCCTACTCGCGCATCATTGATTTCGAGCGCTTCCGCAAGATCGCCGATGAAGTGGGGGCGAAGCTCATGGTCGATATGGCCCATATCGCGGGACTTGTGGCCGCTGGCCTGCATCCGTCTCCGCTTCCCTGGGCGGACATCACCACGACCACCACGCATAAGACCCTGCGCGGTCCGCGCGGCGGCATGATTCTTACCAGCCGCGGCGAGCAGTACGGCAAGACCATCAACAGCAAGGTTTTCCCCGGCATGCAGGGCGGCCCGCTCATGCATGTCATTGCGGCCAAGGCCGTCGCCTTCGGCGAGGCGCTGCGTCCGGAATTCAAGGACTATCAGGCCCAGATCGTCAAGAATGCCAAGGTGCTCGCCTCCTGCCTGACCTCCGCCGGATATGAGCTGGTTTCCGGCGGCACGGACAACCACCTCATGTTGCTTGACCTGACGAAGAAGGACATCACCGGCAAGGACGCCGAACACGCCCTTGACCTTGCGGGCATCACCGTCAACAAGAACACGGTTCCTTTCGAGACCCGCTCCCCCTTCGTCACTTCCGGCGTGCGCATCGGCACGGCCGCGCTTACCACGCGCGGCATGAAGGAAGCCGATATGGAGAAGGTGGGCGGCTGGATAGTGGATGTTCTTGCCAACACCACGAATGAGAGCCGTCTTGCCGCCATCCGCGGCGAAGTGGAAGCTTTCGCCTGCCGGTTCCCTCTGTTTGCCTGGTAAGGAAGAAACAGGGCGGCTCTGCGTGCTCCCGGGGTGCGCTGGGCCGCCTTTTTTCTGTTTTCAAACGGATTGGCTCGTGATAGTTTCCCGTACTGAAACGGGAGGAAGTATGATGCAGGGCAGCAGGGCCGGCTGGCCGAGATATTTTATGGACATAGCCTATCTTGTGGCGGAGCGTTCCACCTGCCTGCGCAGAAAGGTGGGGGCCGTGGCCGTGCTGGACCGCCGTATTCTGGCCACGGGATACAACGGGGCGCCTTCCGGCGTGCCGCATTGTCTGGAGGCGGGCTGCCTCCGTTCCAAGCTGGGGATTCCCTCGGGGCAGCGGCATGAAATCTGTCGCGGTATTCATGCCGAACAGAATGTCATCATTCAGGCCGCGGTGCACGGTATTTCCCTGCGCGGAGCGGAGCTGTTCTGTACGACCTATCCGTGCTTCATCTGTTCCAAGATGCTCATCAACTGCGGCGTGAAGAAGATATGGATTTCCGAGAACTACCCGGACGAGCTGTCGAAGGCCATGCTCGCCGAAGCGGGAGTCGAGGTTTTTCATCTTCCGCACGGACAGGATGAGGCGGTTCCTGCGGGTGGGGAAGCGCAGGCCGGAACGAGTGACGAAAAGGAAGGAGGCAGAGCATGAAGGGGCATGAACCATTCATGCGCGCAGCTCTTGAGCTGGCGGAAAGAGGGCGCTGGAGCACGGCTCCCAACCCCACCGTGGGGGCTGTTCTGGTGTGCGACGACAGTATTGTGGCCCAGGGCTGGCATGAAGTGTGCGGCCAGGCCCATGCCGAGGTGAACTGCCTGCGTGACGCCCGTGAAAAAGGCGTGGATACGACACGCTGCACGCTGTACGTCACTCTTGAGCCCTGCAATCATCAGGGCAAGACGCCTCCCTGCACCAGAGCCATTCTGGAAGCCGGCATACCGCATGTGGTGGTGGGCATGCCGGATGTGAACGCTCAGGCCTCAGGCGGCGCGGAGTTTCTGCGCGCGCACGGCGTTCAGGTGGAGATGGGCGTGCTTGAGCCGGAGTGCCGCGACCTTGTGGCCGACTTCATCGTGTGGCAGACCACGCGGCGGCCCTATGTCATTCTGAAGATGGCTTCCACCCTTGACGGGCGTATCGCCACGCGGGCGGGACGCTCTCAGCGAATTTCCAATCGAGCTTCCCATGAAGCCGTCATGCGCCTGCGCGAGAATATCGGACGCGCGGGCGGCGCTGTGCTTGTGGGCGGCAACACGTTTCTTCTGGACAACCCGCGCCTTACCGCAAGGACGGAGAGCGCGCGGCGCCAGCCTCTGGCCGCGGTGATGACCTCGCGTCTGCCGGGTGCGGATACCGCATGCCATCTGCTTGACGATCGGCCCGGAGACTGCGTGTTTTTCAGTACCGCCGCACAGGCGGCATCTCCTGCTGCAGCGGCTCTCCGCAACCGGGGGGCGCGGGTCTATGGGGTAGATTCTTCTTCCGGCAGACATGCTCTGGACGCCCGGGAGGTTCTTGAGAGCCTGAGGGAAAACGAACGCTGTCTGTATGTGCTGTGCGAAGGCGGCGGCAGACTGGCCCTTTCCCTGCTGGAGCAGGGACTGGTGGATGAGTTCCACCTGCATCTTGCGCCCACCATCCTCGGCGATGCCGACG
>CASFUJ010000114.1 GCA_949297645.1 uncultured Desulfovibrionaceae bacterium | reverse complement strand
ATAGCCATGCGTTATGACCGTTGTGCCCACACGTTCTTTTCGGCTATTTGTCTCGCTGCCATTGTCATCTTTTATATTTAATGAGTCCTGAACCTAGCTTCTGTGCGCCAGCTTCGATACGTTTGCGGCAGTACCGTTTTCCTGCCGAGGGCCTTGTGCAGATATGAAAAAGGCTCTTTTCCCGTCTCCTGAAGAGAGCCGGAAAAAGAGCCTTGACTGTTTGAAAAAGAGCCGTGTGGGCAGGGCGCGGAAGGAAAAGCCGCGTCCGCAGGCACGACCTTTTCTTCATCGGGGATGCTTACCGGAAGAGCTTGTTAGACTTCCCATGCCTTGCCCAGGTCTTCGGCAATGACGGTGGGTTGTATGGTTTCTGCAAGGGCTTCCTCCAGCGTGGCTTCGCCGCTGAGGACAAGAATGAAGTCGATGCCGGCGTTTTCGGCCAGTTTCTTGTCGGTGCTGAGCCTGTCGCCCGCCATCACCATGTCTTCTTTACGGTATTTTTTCAGAAGAGGCTGGAGTACGGTCGGGTCGGGTTTGCCGAAAATATGTTGCGGCTCGCGTCCGGTGGCCACCTTGTAAAGCGCCAGCATGCTGCCTACGTCGGGCAGGGGACCTTCCGGGGAAGGGCAGACCTTGTCGGGGTGCGTGGCAAGAAAGAGAACTTCCGGATGATTTTCCAGCAGCAGGGCGGAGCGGGAAAGTTTTTCGTAGGTGAGCTCCGTATCGTACGCCAGAATCACGGCCTGCGCCCCCTCCTCCTGCTGCTTCAGCTCGGGCATACGCTGTGCAAGGTCGCGGCAGAAATCGCGGTTACCTACGATGTAGGCCGTGTGGATGGCATGCTCCTTCAGAAAATCCACCAGCGGCGTCGTGGGGGAAAGGATGAGATCGAGCGTGGCGGGAATCCCCATGCCGTTCAGCTTTTTGACATAGGTATCAGGCGCTTTGGAAGTATTGTTGCTCAGAAAGTGGAAGTCGAGTTTCTCCCAGTTGTTCCTGATGAAATCTACGGCGCCGGAGATGGGAATATTGCCCAGATAGACGGTTCCGTCCATATCCAGAACCACGCAGCGCTTTTCCGATATCTTCATTATGCGTTCAACTCCTGCGAAAGGTTGGTGCTGCGGCAACGATATACTTTTTGCAGGCGGCTCCGCAAGAGAAAAGACCCCTCGGAAGGCGTTTTTCAACCCTCTGCGCTCATTGATTTTTTTGTGCCGCTTGACGCCATTGAATTAAGAGGATAAATCAGAAATAATTTTCGAATTATGGTAATTTGTCTTTGAGCTTTTTCGTAAACGAAAATTTTTCTCAGGCAAAAGGGCAAGGGAGGCTGTGTGAAACACACGACTGTAGTCATCATCGGCGGCGGCGCTACTGGTATAGGTATCCTGCGAGATCTCAGTATGCGCGGAGTCAAGGCGGTGCTGCTTGAACAGGGCGGCATTGCTTCGGGTGCAAGTTCCCGCTTCCACGGTCTGCTGCACAGCGGCGGACGTTATGCGGTGAAAGACAATGAAGCGGCCAAGGAATGTATTGAAGAAAACATGATTCTTCGCCGTATCGGCCGCGAGTGCGTGGAAGAATCCGAAGGCTTTTTCGTCCTCAGCCAGCAGGACGACCCTGATTATGAAAAGCCGTGGGTCGAAGCCTGCGCCAAAGCCGGCATCAAGGCTGAACCGGTTGACGTGAAGGAGGCTCTGCGCCTCGAACCCAACCTCGACCCGACCATCAAGGCCGTCTATCGCGTGCCGGATTCCAGCGTGGACGGTTTTCGTCTGGTATGGCACAACGCCATGTCCGCAAGACGCTACGGCGGCGAAATGCTGACCCATCATGAAGTGTTCGCCATCGACCAGGAAGGCGGCAAGGTGAAGGGCGTGAGAGCCCGCAACCTTGTTACGGGCGAGGAAATCCGCATCGCCTGCGATGTGGTCGTCAACGCTGCCGGTTCCTGGGCCGCCAAAATCGTCGAACTCGTCGGTCTCGAAGTGGGCGTACAGCCTGACAGAGGCACGCTGGTGGCCTTCAACCATCGTTTCACCTCCCGTGTCATCAACCGTCTGCACATGAGCTCCGACGGCGATATCTTCGTGCCCCACGGTTCCATCACCATTCTCGGCACGACGTCCTTCCATGCCGACCGTCCCGACGCCCACGAAGCGCCCACCGAAGACGTGCTCAAGCTCCTCGACATCGGCGAAGTGCTCATTCCCAATCTGCGCAGCTACCGCATTCTGCGCGCCTTTGCAGGCACGCGTCCGCTTTACGTTGCCAAAGGCAGCGCCGCCGGACGTGCCGCGAGCCGCGGCTTCCACATTTCCGACCATGCCGAGGAAGGTTTGGACGGAATGTTCTCCATCTTCGGCGGCAAGTTCACCACCTACCGCCTGATGGCTGAAAAGATGTGCGACCTCGTCTGCGAAAAGCTCGGCGTTCATGCCGAATGCCGCACCGCCATCGAGCCCATTATCGAAAGTCCTTCTCCGGCCATGCTGGAGAAGGCGGCGAAGTACTTCCCGGTGCACAGCGTTCCGCTGGTGGCCAACCGTCTCGGCGACGCCTTCCCCATCGTGGTGGAAAAGGCGGCTGCCATGAAGAACAACCCGCTGCTTTGCGAGTGTGAAATGGTCTCCCGCGCGGAGATCGAATATGTGGCTTCCGACCCGTCCAGCAAGTCCATGACGGACGTGCGTCTGCGTACCCGCCTCGGCATGGGCACCTGCCAGGGAACGTACTGTTCTCTGCGTACCATAGGCGCGCTCACGGAATGCCGGGTGCCTTTCCCGCAGTCTCCGTCGGACAATCTGCGTGAATTCCTTCAGGAACGCTGGAAGGGTCTGCGCCCCGCCCTGTGGGGACTTCAGGCGCGTGAAATGGAACTCGGCCGCGCCGTGTACGCCGCCACTCTGAACATCGACGGAGCGAAAGATGAACAGAAAATCTGACATTGTTGTAGTCGGTTCCGGCCTTGCCGGCATGAGCGCGGCGCTTACCGCGGCTCAGAGCGGCAAGAGCGTGACGCTGCTCACCCATGGTGCAGGCACCCTTGCCATAAGCAGCGGTTGCATTGATGTTCTGGGTTATGTGAACGGCAAACGCGTGGCCGACCCCTTCGAGGCCATGGAAGAACTTCCCGCCGAACATCCCTACAGCCTTATCGGCGGAGCCGAAACCGTGCGTGAGGCGACCTCCTGGCTGACCCATATCTGCAAAAAGGGCGATATCGACATGGCCCGGGCGGCGGAAGAGGGCAATCACGAGCTCATCACCGTCATGGGTACGCTGAAGCCCAGCTATCTCGGTCCCGACAGTTTCAATCCCGACTGTCTCAAAGACGTGCACCGTGCCGCCGTCGTCACGGTGGAAGGCATGAAGGACGTGCATCCCGGGCTGATTATCGAACAGCTCCACCGCTATGAGGCGTTTACGGGCAAGGAATTCATGGAAGCGGTGCTTCCCTGTCCCATCGAGCACGTTCACCGCAACATCACTCCTCTCGACATAGCCCGTCATGTGGAAACGCCGGAAGGGATGAAGTGGCTGGAAGAAAGCCTTGCTCCCTTTGCCAAGCTGTACCCCGTGCTGCTTCTGCCGCCCATCTGCGGTATGAAGCACAGCCAGCAGATATGGAACAGACTCTGCGCGGCGCTCAAGGTCAAGATTGTGGAAATGGTGTCCATTCCTCCCGGAGTCGCCGGTCTGCGCATGCGTGAGGCTTTCAAAAAAGCGCTCAACGCCGCCGGCGTCTATGTGGTGGAAAGTGCGGAAGTCGTGCGTGCGGAAGTGGAGGAGGGCGTGTGCAAGGCCCTCTATTCCGTTACCGCCTTCGGCGAATGCGGCTGGGAAGCTGATAACTTCATCATTGCCACGGGCGGCCTTCTGAGCGGTGGTATTTCCACGGCTCCCGGCAAGGCATGGGAAAGCATTTTCGGTCTTTCGCTGGATGCTCCCGCCAATACCGAGGACTGGTCGTCTCCCGATATCTTTGGTTCAAGCTTTTTTGCCAGCATGGGTGTAAAAGTGAACAGCGATATGAAACCTCTGGATGCGGACGGCAATGTCCTGCTCGGAAATGTGCGCTTTGCAGGCCGTGTTCTGGGCGGTTACGATTTCGCCGCGGAAAAGAGCGGCCATGGCGTGGCCCTTGCCACTGGCCGGTATGCTGGTATGCTGGCCGGAAAGGAGTAGGACATGAAGCGCCATATCAATCCCGATAAATGCGTCGCCTGCTCCACCTGTGTGGTGCAGTGCCCTGTTGCCGAGGTTACTTCGAAGTTTCTTGGTCCCCGCATGCTGGGCCCGGCTTCGGAGCGTTTCCGCATGCTCAACGCCGGCGAAGACGAGTCGCTCAGCTATTGCGCCAACTGCAAGAACTGCGATATCTCCTGCCCGCAGGGTGTGGAAGTTTCCAACATCAACATGCTGGCCCGCGCCGAATACTGCCGGGAGAACCGCCCGTCCTTCCGCGACTGGATACTGGCGCACGGTGAACTGGAAGCCAAGCTGGTAAGCTACTTCCCGTCCTTCCTCGTGAACTTCGGCATGTCCAATCCCATCAGCAAGCAGGTTCTCGACATCGTGGGCGTCAGCAAGAAGGCGGACCTGCCGAAGTTCGCCTCCAAGCAGTTCCCCGCCATGTTCAAGGCGTATAAGCAGCCGGAAAACCTGACGAAAACGGTGGTCTTCTATCCCGGATGCTTCATCAAGGCCTATGCCCCTCAGACGGGTATGGATCTTGTATGGCTGCTCAATCAGGCCGGTTATAAGGTGGAGTCTCCCGAGGTCTTCTGCTGCTGCGGCACGCCGCTCTATACCAACGGCTTTGAAGCGGACGCGAAGAAGAACGCCGAGAAGAACCTTGAAGAACTCGCCAAATGGCGCAAGGCGGGCATTCCCGTGCTTTCTCTGTGCCCGAGCTGCCAGCTTATGTTCAAGTCGGAAATTCCCGTCTTCTTCCCCGAACTGGCTGAAAAGATGGAATCCACCGCTCTTGATGACGCCATGGAATTCATCCTCGGCTGCATTGAGAGGGGGGAACTCGACCTCTCCGCCGCAGACACTACGCCGCTGGATGTCATCTATCATGCTCCGTGCCATCTGCGTGCTCAGGGCATCGGTTTCCCCGGACTCGATATTCTGCGCAAGCTTCCCGGCGTCCGCGCCGTCAATGCCGACGCAGGCTGCTGCGGTATTTCCGGCAGCTATGGTTTCAAGAAGGAAAAGTACGACATCGGCATGGCCATCGGTTCCAAGCTGTTCGATACCATCAAGGACAGCGGCATCCGTCAGGTTGCCACGGAATGCGGTACCTGTAAGGTACAGATTATCCATGGTACAGGTAATCCCTGCGACCATCCGCTGACCATTCTGCGCCGGCGTCTGGATAAAAATATTAAATAAGAATTATTCTTATTAAAAATAGCAAGAAATCCGTCTCTCGTGACCTGAGGGGCGGATTTCTTTTTTTCGGGCCTTAAATCGTCTCCTGCGGCGTTTTTCTCCGGGACCTTCGCAGGAGGAATTTTGAAATTATTTTTCTTATAACATTCAGGAAGGGCCCCTTCAGTCCTTTGTTACGTCGGACAGGGAAGAACGAGGCCTGCTTTTTAAGGACAGGCTGTGGACTTCGAGACAGCTGATTTTCAGTTTCAATAATATCCGACCTTATGAGCTTCGATGATTTGGTGTTGTGTGAGGACATGTTGGGTTATCGAAACTTCGTGCGGTGACACTACCGGTCTTCAGGATATATGTTTTTACGGGGAGCATCAGGAACGAAATACAACACGACGTTTAAACGGAAGAATCACGGCGGAAGGGTAGGGGAGTGTGGCGTTCGGACCACATGGACTTTGGAGAGAAGGCGATGAGACAATTTGAGGTGAA
>CASFUJ010000113.1 GCA_949297645.1 uncultured Desulfovibrionaceae bacterium | reverse complement strand
GTGGTTGCTGTGGATGCTTCGTCATTCACCGTCAGTCTGATCCCGCATACCCGTTCGGAAACGACGCTGTCCGGTTTTCAGCCGGGGCGGAAAGTGAATCTGGAAACGGATATCATCGGCAAGTATGTGAAGCATCTTCTGCAGCCGTACGCCGGGGACGGAGGAAAGGCTCCCGAAGAGCGGGTGACCATGGATTTTCTGCGTCGCAACGGTTTCGGATTTTAAGGACAGCGTATGCCCCTGTGCAGTGTGGAGACAGCCCTCGACGATTTGAAAAAGGGCAGGATGATCATCCTTGTGGATGATGAGGACCGTGAGAACGAAGGCGACCTTGTGGCCGCCGCCGAGTTCGTCACCCCCGAAACCATCAATTTCATGTCGCGGCAGGGGCGCGGGCTCATTTGCCTTTCCCTTTCCGCCGAGCGCGCCGATGCTCTGGGGCTTCCTCTCATGACGCAGCGCAACGGCTCGAAGTTCGGTACGAACTTCACCGTTTCCATCGACGCCCGCTACGGTGACGCTCCCGCCATTTCCGCAGCCGGGCGCGCTCATACCGTGCGCACCGCCATTGCCGACGGCGTGAAGCCCGGCGACCTTGTCTCCCCGGGATGCATGTTTCCTCTCCGTGCGAAACCGGGCGGCGTGCTTACCCGTGCGGGACAGACGGAAGGCAGCGTGGATCTGTGCCGTATGGCTGGCCTCAAGGAAGCTGCCGTCATCTGCGAAATCATGAAGGACGACGGAACCATGGCGCGCATGAGCGACCTTGAGAAGTTCGCCGCCGAACACGATTTGCACATCGCCGCCAACAAGGACATCATCCGCTGGAGGCTGGAGCACGGGGAAGTGGCCGTGCGCCGTGCCGCAGAGGCTTCCATGCCCACAAAATACGGAGATTTCCGTATCATCGCCTATGAAAACGCCGTGGACGGCCGCACGCATGTGGCGCTGGTGAAGGGGGATGTGTCCACGCCTGAGCCGGTGCTGGCCCGTGTGCACAGCGAGTGTCTCACCGGGGACGTGTTCGGTTCCATGCGCTGCGACTGCGGCGGACAGCTCGCCGCTGCGCTCTGCCGGATAGAGAAGGAGGGGCGCGGCGTGCTCCTCTACATGCGGCAGGAAGGACGCGGCATAGGTCTTGCCAACAAAATCCGCGCCTATGCGCTTCAGGAGCAGGGACTGGATACCGTGGAGGCCAATATTCGTCTTGGCTTCCGGCCCGATTTGCGCGATTATGGCGTCGGCGCCCAGATTCTGGTGGATCTGGGAATCCGCAAGCTGCGTCTGCTCACCAACAATCCCACCAAGATTGTGGGACTCGAAGGGTACGGACTGGATATTGTGGAGCGGGTGCCCATAGAACAGGAACCCGGGCGCTACAACGAAGAGTATCTGCTGACGAAGAAAGAAAAAATGGGCCACCTGCTGCGGCGGGTATGCCCCAAGACAGAGTGAGGAAACCATGTATTCCGTCAAGACCATAGAAGGCCAGCTCAACGCTCAGGGCCTGAAAATCGCCATCGTGGCCTCCCGGTTCAACGATTTCATCGTTCAGCGTCTGGTGGAAGGCGCCATCGACTACCTGACCCGCCACGGCGCGTCGCAGGAAGACATTACCGTGGTGCGTGTTCCCGGCGCCTACGAGCTGCCCATCGTGTGCAAGAAGCTGGCCGCCTTTTCCCAGTACAACGGCATCATCGCCCTCGGCGCGGTCATCCGCGGCAGCACTCCCCATTTCGACTACGTCTGTGCCGAAGCCTCCAAGGGCATTGCGCAGGTATCTCTTCAGTCCGGTCTGCCCGTGGGCTTCGGTCTTCTGACCTGCGATACGCTGGAACAGGCCATTGAACGCGCCGGCGCGCATGTGGGCAACAAGGGCTCCGAAACCGCCGCCGCCGTGGTGGAAACCATCCGCGTCATGGAGCAGCTGTAATGGCGGCCAAGGAACCTTCCCGTCGCGCGCATCGACTTCTGGCTTTTCAGGCACTTTACGGCCAGGAGTTTCTGGAATGTACTTCCGTGGAAAAGCTCAAGGCCGCATTTCTGGCCGTGCCCCGTCAGGACGAGGCGCTGGAACAGGAGGGCGAACCTTCCGGCTTTGCCTGGGAGCTGGTGTACGGCGTGTGGCAGCATCGCGATGAGCTGGACGCCATCATCGAACGTTTCGCCCGCAACTGGCGGCTCGACCGCGTGGGCCGTGTGGAGCTGAACCTGCTGCGCCTCGGTGTGTACGAAATGCTTTACCGGGCGGATGTCCCTTCCCGGGTTTCCATGAACGAAGCCCTCGAACTGGACAAGCAGTACGGCGACGCGCGTTCGCACACCTTTGTGAACGGCATCCTTGACGCGGTGAGCAAGGCCGTGGACAAGGGCGAACTGCGCATCCGCGGTTGATGCGCCGGGAGTCCGAAGACTCCCTCTTCTGATGTATAGTGGGCTCAGGCCCGAAGTTTCAAGGAACAGAAATGGCACTCTCGTCTCGTTACGATCCTCATGCGCTGGAAGAGAAATGGCAGAAGATATGGGCTGAGAAAGGCTCGTTCGACTGCGATGTGGATGCTTCCAGACCCAAGTATTTTCTCATGGAGATGTTTCCGTATCCGTCGGGCAACATCCACATGGGGCATGTCCGCAACTATTCCATAGGCGACGTGATGGCGCGCTTCCGCCGTATGCAGGGCTACAACGTGCTGCATCCCATCGGCTGGGACGCCTTCGGGCTTCCTGCGGAGAACGCCGCCATCAAGCACGGCACGCATCCTGCGAAGTGGACGTATTCCAATATCGACAACATGCGCGCTCAGCTTCAGCGCATGGGCTATTCGTACGACTGGCGCAGGGAAGTGGCCACCTGCCGTCCCGAGTATTACCGCTGGGAGCAGGAGTTCTTCCTCAAGTGTCTGGAAAAGGGGCTTGTCTATCGCAAGAAGGCTCCCCAGAACTGGTGCCCGAGCTGCCATACCGTGCTGGCCAACGAGCAGGTGGTGGACGGTAAATGCTGGCGCTGCGACTCCGTGGTGGAGCAGAAGGATCTGACGCAGTGGTTCTTCCGCATCACTGCCTACGCCGACGAACTGCTTGCCGACCTTGAAAAGCTGGAAAAGGGCTGGCCTTCCCGCGTGCTCACCATGCAGCACAACTGGATAGGCCGCTCCACCGGTGCGGAAATCGTATTCAAGCTGGAAGGGCGCGAGGGGGACATCAAGGTGTTCTCCACCCGTGCGGATACCGTGTTCGGTGTCACCTTCATGACGCTGGCGCCGGAACATCCTCTTGTGGAATCCCTCATTGCCGGTCGTGAGAACGAGGCGGAAATCCGCGCGTTCATCGAGCGCACCCGCAACATGGACCGCCTGGACCGTCAGTCGGAAACGCTGGAAAAGGACGGCGTGTTCACGGGAGCCTACTGCCTCAATCCCTTTACCGGAGACAGAATTCCCATCTGGCTCGGCAACTTCGTGCTGGCCGATTACGGTACCGGCGCCGTCATGGCCGTGCCTGCGCACGACCAGCGCGACTTTGACTTCGCGCACAAGTTCGGTATCGACATCAAGGTGGTGGTGAGCCCCGAAGGCGGAGAGCTTTCTCCCGCCTCCATGACGGAAGCCTTTGTGGAACCCGGCGTTCTGGTGAATTCCGGCGAGTTCACGGGCATGCCCAGCGAGGAAGGCAAGGCCGCCATCATCAAGAAGCTGGAAGAAACGGGCAAGGGCCGGGCCATGGTCAACTACCGTCTGCGCGACTGGAACATTTCCCGTCAGCGTTACTGGGGCGCCCCCATTCCGGTGGTGTACTGCGAAAAGTGCGGCGTGCAGCCCGTGAAGATGGAAGATCTGCCGGTGCGTCTGCCGCTGGACGTGAAGACTTGCGAGGACGGACGCTCTCCGCTGCCCGACACGCCTTCCTTCGTGGAAACCGTGTGCCCCTGCTGCGGCGGTCCCGCCCGCCGCGAGACGGATACCATGGATACCTTTGTGGAATCCTCCTGGTATTTCGCCCGCTACACCTCCGCCCGCAAGGAGGACGCTCCCTTCGACATGGAGGCCCTCAAGTACTGGATGCCCGTGGACCAGTACATCGGCGGCGTGGAGCACGCCATTCTGCATCTTCTGTATTCGCGCTTCTTTACCAAGATGCTGCGGGACTTCGGGTATCTTCCCGCCGACATGGATGAGCCTTTCAAGAATCTGCTCACGCAGGGCATGGTGCTGCTCGGCGGCAGCAAGATGTCCAAGTCCAAAGGCAACATCGTGGACCCGGACGCCATGGTGCAGAAGTACGGCGCGGATACGGTGCGCCTGTTCTGTCTGTTTGCGGCGCCGCCGGAACGCGATTTCGACTGGAGCGACAGCGGCATTGAAGGTTCCTATCGTTTCGTGAGCCGCGTGTGGCGCATGTTCGCCGACATGCAGTCCATCCTGAAGCCCGTGCAGCCCTGTTCCGACCTGTCCCCCGCGGCGAGCGATGCCATCCGCGCCCTGCGCCTGAGCGAACATGCCACTGTGAAGAAGGTGGGAGAGGACATTGCGGAACGCAACCAGTTCAATACGGCCATCGCCGCCATCATGGAGCTGGTGAACGCGGTGAACCAGTACCGCGAGGAACTGTCCGCCACGGAAGAAGGCCGCAACGCGCTCTCTTCCGCCATGGCCACGGTGCTTGCCATGCTCTTCCCCTTCACGCCGCACATGTGCGAGGAAGTCTGGCAGGAACTCGGTCATACCGATTCTCTGGACGACGTGCGCTGGCCGGCCTGGAGCGGAGAAGCGCTGAAGCGCGACGTGGTCACCGTCGTGGTTCAGGTGAACGGCAAGCTGCGTGGCAAGGTCGAGGTGCCGGCCGGCTCCTCCTCCGAGGAACTTGAGAAGGTCGCTCTCGCTGAGCGCTCCGTTCAGAATCATATCGCTGGCAAGACGGTACGAAAGGTCATCGTGGTGCCCGGCAAACTGGTCAACATCGTGGTGGGATAGTCCCCTGCGAGTGGAAAGGATAAAGGGAGCCCGGTCCGGCAGGACCGGGCTCCCTGACGGGACAGATTTTTTCCCGTCCGGGATGGGCGACAGCTGAACGTTTTTTCTGGTGATGGGCTGCCCGTGTACGCCGGAAAGACGCTTTCCCGTATCCGGGGGCAGATTCCGCTCCCTGAACAAGTACGGTTCATGGAACCGTCAATCGCCCCGGCAGGGGCTTGTGGCATGAAAAGCGCCCTTTTTCTCCTGCAGAAAAGGGAAGTGCTGCCGTGAAGGAAGGTTTGATGAGAAAGGCCCGGAAAACCTGGAAGGGACTGTTTGCGGCGGCGGCCTGCTGTCTGAGCCTGCTTGCCGGAGGCTGCGGCTATGCGCTGGACGGGTATTCCTCCGGCAGCTCCAGAGCCGTCAGCGTGCTCGGTGACGGAAGTCAGACGCTCAAAATAGAAAAGGTGGAGCAGGTCACCATGTACCCGTGGGTACAGTATTACCTGCGCGGCATCACGCGCGACGAGGTGAATCTGCGCCGCCTTGCCCGCTGGGTGGACAGCGGAAATGCCGACTATCTTCTCACCATCACCATGCCCGGTTTCCGGGTGCGTTCCGCCGTATCCAACCGCGTGGACAATACGCTGCTCAGCGATACGCTGGTGCAGCTGGAGCTGGTTGTCCGCAGTGGAAAGTCGGGGACGGTGGTATGGCGCTCCGGCGTCATTTCCTATTATGACAAATTTGAAACGGTGGATGAGGCCAGCGCCGTTCGCGACGGTCTGAAGGAAGCGCTTCGCCGCGCGCTCGACCGTATGCAGCAGAAGTTCTGAGTCTTTCGCGGCGCGTCCTGACATCGGGATGCGCCGAAGCGTTGAGCCTTGCGCGCACAACGACCGGGCGCAAGGCATGTTTCACTCTGAAAACGGTTAGAGGCATTCATGGACAGGCCCGGCTTCTTTTTCTGT
>CASFUJ010000112.1 GCA_949297645.1 uncultured Desulfovibrionaceae bacterium | reverse complement strand
GGCTATGTACGATGTAAGAGATCTGGTTCGCCTGAATGGAGTAAGACCGGGGGAATTTTTATGCTTTTTATCATATGGAAAACGTTGCCCGGAATACTTGGAGGCTGAAAAAATATTAAATTACAATTGACATTGAATTTCATTTTCAATAATATGCGAATGTTCGCAGCACCAAGGCAAACGCCCCCAGGATTATTCACATTTTCCGGCGTAGCCGAGGGTAATGAAAAGATGAAGGAGTTGTTTGGGAATTTTCAAAGGGAAGGGATAAAAGGGAGTTCCAAGCCACGTCACGGAGGACCTCTGACACTGTTTCTGCTCTATACGGCGGGGTTGCTGACAGCCTCGCCGGCATGGGCGGAGGAGTCGGAGACACTGAAGACGTCGACCGTGACGGTTTCTGCCAGTCGTTTTGAGCAGGATTTGATGGAGGTTCCGCTTTCCGTCAGTGTGGTGGATGAAAAGGAACTGGAAAGAAATCCCCAGATGGATGTGGCTTCGCAGCTGGAAAATATCCCGGGCCTTGAAGTGCACGGCATGACCTCCAATGAGACGAGGCGCATCAGAATCCGTGGTATGAGCGCCACGAGAACGCTTGTCATTATTGACGGCGTGAAACAGTCGGAACTGCGCTTGATTGACGGTTCGTTTTTCACCATCGACCCCGCCTCCATTGAGAAAATAGAGGTCATCAAGGGTCCGGCTTCCGTTCTGTACGGCTCTGATGCCATAGGCGGCGTGATAAACATTACGACGAAGAGGGCCGGAAAAGATGACAAGCCGGTGAGCGGCAGCATCGGCATGGTGTATGACGGGTCGGTGAAATCCGTTTCTCCGCGAGCTTCCATCCGTGGCAATATCGACGGTTTCACATACAGCATGTCCGGCAGCGGTATTGACGCCGGCAATCGTGATACGGCCCGGGGGGAGCTCTGGCACAGCGGATACAATCAGAAGGATTTTACCGGAAACCTCGGCTATCAGGGGGAAAACGGCAGCGTCAACTTCGGCATCAGTCATTATGAAAGCGATACGGAGGTTGTTCCGACAGACAGGCGGGGGGATCTTCCCATCGCCACAGACCCGTGGACCTATGCCGGCATAACTACCGTGGATGAGACGAATTCAAAGCGGACTTCCTATACGCTGTCCATGGAGCGGACCAACATCACGCCGTGGTTCGGCGCCATCAAGTTCAACTCCTATTATCAGCAGCGGGACAGGACGAGTTATACTTACGCTACATTCCGCAACACCACCTATGCCGACGGTCAGAGAACCGCAGACACCGTCAACAGGCATGACTCCTGGGGCGGCAGCCTGCAGCTGGATTTTACCTTCGACAAGCACTATCTCATAGCCGGCTTTGATTTCGACAGAGCGGATTTTGACTCCGACGGCTACAGCTATAATACCCAGGGAGCGCTTTCCAAGGCCGTGGACGAACGCGGCGGCTTCCAGCAGACCTCGGCTCTTTTCCTTCAGGACGAATGGCAGCTTCTGCCTGATTTGAACCTGACTCTCGGTCTGCGTCAGACATGGGTGGACACGAAGCTCTCCAAATACTCTACCAATCCTTCCATGGAAGACAGCATGTCCGACAGCAATCTCGTCGGCAGTGCAGGGCTTGTCTATACCGGTATCGAAAATTTCAGTTTCCGCGGGCTGTTCTCTCAGGGCTACCGGAATCCGAATCTTCTGCAGCTGTTCATGGGGTCGGGTACGTTCATGCTTCCGAATCCTTCCCTGAAGCCCGAGACGTCGAACAACTTCGAACTCGGCGTACGCTATAATAACGGGAAGTTCGGGGCCGATTTGGCTCTTTACTACAATATGCTGGAAGACGGCATCAGTATGCGCAATGTAGGCCCCCTGAAGTACCAGTATATCAACTATGACAAGGTCAATGCCATGGGTGCGGAGCTGGCCGTGGATTACCGTTTTGCCGAATGGGGGCTGACGCCGTATGCCTCTCTTACTCTGCAGCGTTACGAGACGGAGGACGGAGGATTCAAGACGGTGCATAACGGTCTGCCGTCCGCATGGGGCAGAGTGGGTGTGAAATGGGAAAAGGAGCTTTTGGAAAAGCATGCCTTTTTTACGGATTTCAATGTCTCCATGACAAGCGGCGCGTACACGGAAACCCGTGATGATGAAGGCGTAGTCAGCAGAAGCGACGACAGGGCAGGGAGCGCTACGGCCAATATCAGCTTCGGGCTTGAGGGACCTCTGGGAGATACCGGGCTCAGATACAATACCAATCTGAGTCTGCGTAACCTTCTGGATAAGTACTACACGCCTGTCGTCGGGACTGGTCTTCCGGAACCCGGCTTCCATGCCGTGTGGTCGTTTGCGGTCAAGTTCTGATGTTCTTTGAGCGACGCGTACTCGACAGGTGACGCGTCGCTTTTTCGGAAGAACGGATTCCGTCGTCGGGGAATGGGTGGATAACGGATGAATGTAGTACGGCATTTTTCTGACCATGCCACGGTTGCATCGGCTGACGGCGTCTGGACGAACGGTTCGTTTCCCTGTCGTACCTCAAGGGAACGGAAGGCTGGCATGTGTAACAGAAGCTCATGGTTTCGTGGGCGAACAACAGGTTCCGGGTATGCTCCCGGAAAAGCGAGAGGCTATGAAACACGTTTCCGGCTCTTTGGCACTGGCCCTTTTTCTGACGGCTTTCGGAGGCTTGCCGGCGCAGGCCCACAGCCTGTGGCTTGAAAGCGGCGAGTCCTGTCATGAGGCTGGTAAGAAGCTGACCATCAATGTCGGTTTCAATGAGGAGTTTGAGCTGGCGGAGATTCCCGAAGGCAGCGTGGCGTATATTTCCGTGCCCATCCTTGAAGGACGTGAGGGAAGTTTGCCTCTGTCTCAGGAAAAACATCCCGGTTACGCATGGAAGACAGCCCCGGCCGGACAGCCCGGCAGTTATGTGGCCTTCTGTGAATACCGCCCCTTCATCATGAAATACGGCAGGGAAGGACAGAAGAACAGATATTTTCTCACAGCCAAACATGTCATGAATGTGGGCGGTCGACAGGACAGTGAGTTCGTGAGCAGAGCTCTCGGCAAGTCACGGCTTGAAATCGTTCCGCTGGATGACCCCGCCGGACTGAAGGTTGGAAAAACGCTGCCCATACAGGTGCTTTTTGACGGTAAACCCATCGAGCGAGCCGAAATCACCGGTAGTTTCCGTGGCTTTTATCCTCCAGGCAAGTGGGGGACGGCCAAGGCGTTCTACTGCAGGACCGACAAAGAGGGCAGGGTGGACTTTATTCCCGCCAGAAGCGGGCTATGGGTGGTGAGAGTACGTCATGCCGTACCGGATGACAGGCAGGACGAGGCAAAGGAATCCGTTCATATCAGCACGCTCACATTCCATGTTCAGCAGTGACGTTTCCAAGGAGAGAACACGCGGCCGTGTCCTGCCCGTGCCCCGCCGCGGGCAGGCACGAAGGAGGGATGCTTCAGGTGCGCCCGTGCTTTTTGTCATGCTCCTGCTTGCCGTGTTCCTGGGGCAGGCTCCATGCGCAGAGGCACGGGAGGTGCCACCTTTTGCGTGGTGGTATTCGCCTGTACCGGCTCCTGTGAAAGGCTCGGCGGCACTGTCGCGAAGCTCATGGGACGATGAGGGGCGAACGGACGAGATTCTGGCCTTTGTGCGGAAAAATATTCTGCCGGAGCCTGGAGAATTCCCGCTTCATTATTCTTCACTTCTGGACAGACGCCCCATGCGCAGTTTCTACCTCATACCGGGAAAGGGTACGGATATCCCGGAAGAGGCTCCGGAATTCTATTACCGATTCACGTCACGGGAACTTTCCCGCGGAGGGGGCGCAGTCACCGGCGTGCATGTACGCCGGGTGATTCCTGTGCGTGACAGGGGAACATGGAGAGCCGACATTGATGAACCCTCCTTCGGTAACGTGGAGATTTTTTCCCGGTTCAGGACTGGCGGAAGGACGGTGTACAGTCAGAGCGGGTACATGCACTTCGTCCTTGCAGACGGGAAAAGACTTGCTGCTTCCGAAGCCGGCTCCGGTGTCGTCTTTCCTGCGGGCTGGCCGGTACTGAAGCTGGAGCATGACGGTGACGGCGTGTTCATGGCGAGAGTCCGGTCGGGCGGGCAGGTATTTTTTCGCGTGGATACCGCGGGGCGTCGGTCAGAGCCTGAGAGTGCCTTTTTCTTTGAAGGCGGAAATGCGGTGCGGACGGCCGGCTCTCTGGGAAACGGAGACTTCACATGGACTCCCATGGTGGACCGCGAGCTGGAAGAGGCGCCGAACATGCTGGTAAAGACGGCGGCCGTCGTTGTTGAGATTCCCGGAAGCGACGAGTGCGTCGTCATGACTATGGAGCTCGGCAAGTCGTCCGGCGCCGGGCGTAACCTGTGGGCAGGACTCGCCCTGTGTCTCGGCGCCGCACTTCTGACGGGCCTTTGTGTGAAGTATGGCAGAAGGAGATTTGCCTACCATGACCGTTACTAGACTGCGTCTTATCGTGCAGCATCTTTCCTTCGTGGTCTTCACCTACGGAGCGCATTTCAGGATAGCTCTCGGAGGAAGTATTCCCTGCTTTTCCTGTCCGTATGTGGCAAGCTGCGGAGGCTACTGCTATCTGATGATACTGCAGAGAGCGCTGGGCGGCATGTTTGTTCCGCTTGTCACCGGAGGAAGCGAAATTGCCGGTTCCGTATCCGAGCGGATGTTTTCCAATCTGGAAACGCTGGTGACGGGATTTCTGCTTTTTGCAGTGCTGGTTGTTCTTCTCGGTAAGACCTGGTGCGGCTGGATATGCCCGTTCGGTCTTCTTCAGGACTGGCTGACCATGCTGCGAAAGAGGCTCGGCATACGCGAAGCGGAATTGTCGGTGAAGGCCAAGGGGCGTCTTTCCTGGTGCAAATACGTTCTGCTGGGGTATCTTGTCTTTGTGCCGCTGCTGGCTTCGACCAGGCTTATTCCCAACGAATTTATCCTTGCCTTCTGCAACATCTGCCCCGGCAAATCTCTCATGCCGCTTTTCAATGGAGAGTATCAGCATCTGGCGCTCGATGAAAGCAGCCCTGTGGGTCTTGTTTTTTCGGTGCTGTTGCTCCTCATTACAGGAGGAATGCTGGTGGGGATGTTCTTCAAGGAGCGCTTCTTCTGCCTTTTCTGCTGACGGTTATGCTGTCCGGAAAGGATGCTGTGGAAGTATCGAAGAATATCGATCTGGAAATGCTGCTTCCGTCGGTACTGTACCGGGAGAGCGGCGGGCGGCTGTCGGTGCTCCAGCAGGACCTGCCCTTCTCCCAGATCCTGGAGGGCGGCGGCTTCAGCGAGGATCTGGACAGTACCGCCTCCTACCGACTCCTCAGCGCCGAGTGCCATGTGGGGGCGGAGGGCGCGCCGGACGATCCTCACACCCTCACCGTGACCCTCCTGATGCGGGCCCGGGTGACGGTGCGCCGCCGGGAGGAGATCGACTTCATCGCCGACCTCTACAGCACCGCCTCGGACGTCACCTGCGAGACGGCGGAGCTGACCCTGCGGGAGGACAGCGACCGCCGCAGCACCCGCCTCAATATCCGGGAGCTGCTGGAGACCGGCGCGGCGGTGAAGTCTGTGGTGGACACGGAGGTGGGCTGCGGCGGCGTGCGGCAGGCCGGCGGCCCCGGCGAGCTGGAGATCCCCCTGTGGGCCCGGTGCCTGTATCTGGACGAGAACGACGCTCTGCGCTGCGTGCGCAGGGACTTTTCCGCTGCCTGTCAGGGGGAGGTCCCCGAGGGCTGCCGGGCGGAGGCGGAGGCCGCTTGCCGGGGGGATATCATGGCCTCCATCCTGCCCGACGGCATCGAGCTGCGCTTCCAGGTGGACTGCGATATGGAGACCGCCAGGGACAGCCGGTACCTCTGCGTGGCGGGCGGCGAGACCGAGGAGGCGGAG
>CASFUJ010000111.1 GCA_949297645.1 uncultured Desulfovibrionaceae bacterium | reverse complement strand
GCCGTCTGGCCCCCCGGCACAGCATGTCGGACACCAACATTCTGCTGTGCATCACCATCCTGGTGTTCCTGGTGATGTACGCTGCCGCCATGATCTTCTTAGGTTCCGGCTTTTTGAAGCCCCAGACCTTCTTCAACATTCTCAATGAGAATGCCGCCCTCATCATCCTCTCCTGCGGTATGAGCATCGTGATGATCACCGGGGGCATCGACATTTCCGTGGGCACCATGATTTTCTTCATCCACGGCTTCTTTGAGGGCGTACTCGGCAACTTTGCCTTCGCCTACTTCAACCCCGACCAGCTCCAGAAGCTCGGTCTCACGGAATTCTATTCCACCGAATACGCGGCGCAGGCCTGCATGATGTTCGCGGTCATCGCCTCCTGGATAAGCCCCGCCTGGGTGGTCGCCCTCGAGGGACAGCCCTGGGCCAACGCCTCACGCCCCGTGCGCGGATTCAGCATCTGGCTCGGCACCTTCTGTCTCAGCCTCGTCATCTACTTCATGACCATGCACAACCACATGGGCATCCTGTACTACCCCTGGCAGTACTTCACCGCCATCTGCCCGCCCTACTGGGAACAGTTCGCCGAAACCGTGTCGGCCAACTTCCATGTGGCGTGGATCATGTGCTGCACCGTGGTGGTGTGGTTCGTGGAAGGCATCTGGGAGCGCTATCCCTTCACCATGATCAAGCGTGACTGGCCCCGCCGCATCGCGCTGTTCATCGGCATCATCGTCATCGCCTGGGCGCTGTGCCTGTTCTTCTGGTACATGCAGGAGCTCGTGTGGGGCGACGCCATCCGCGGTCATCGTCGTGACGCGGCCCCCGACTGGCGCTGGCTGCATGTGGGCGAAACCGCCATCTTCTTCCTCGTGCCCGCGCTCTTCCTTCAGTTCTACGGCGAAAACTGGCCCACAAAGTTCAGCACGCCCGTGAACATTCTCATCCGTACCGGCATCGTCATCGTCGGCGGCATCATTCTCTACTGCCTGTACTACCAGTACGCCCACTTCGTGCTGGGTACGCAGAAGGGCTTCTCCCATCCGCAGCAGTTCCCCATGATTCCCACCATCTGGCTCATCGACATCTGGCTCATCAACTGGTGGTTCATGGACGGCTGGCCGGGCTGGCGGCGTGAATTCAAGACCGCCGAAGATCTCGCCGAAGAAAAGCGCCACATCGAAATCGACCATGCCTGGAACCCCGCCATGAAGGGCGGCCTCGTGACCGGCATCGCCTGCGGCGTGGCCCTGTACTTCTTCATCGTCTGGCTGCTTCCCATCTGTAGCGCAACCTTCACTCTGGTGAAGTAGGAGTCCTTATGAACAGACGCGAATTTCTGAAAGGCGCCTCTCTCGGTATCGGCGCCGGCGCACTCGGCGCCATGGGGCTTTATTCCTATACGCCCATGCGCAGGGCCTTTCTCCCTGAAGTCCACCGCCAGATGACCGATTTCGGCGTATGCAAATCCGTCAAGGTGACCAACATCTCGGAAACCAGCTGGTTCGACAACGGCGTCTTCATGACGAACGTGACCGGCGCCGGCGGCCTGCTGGTGGACCAGTACACCTACAACTGGGCCCCCTTCGGCAACGGCAAGGGCATAGGCAAGGGCACCTATCAGGACGGACTTGCAAAAATCAAGCCTTACATCCAGAAGGGCGATCTGCATGAAGCCTGGGCCATCGCCAAGGAGAATTCCGTGGACGCCGACAACGCGGGCGGCTTCTCCTGCCTCGTGGAAATCGAGGCCATGGACGGCACCAAGACCAAGTACCTGTTCGACTGCGGCTGGAACTACGACTGGATGGAAGAGAGCTTCAAGCGCGAAGGCATCGACCAGATGCTCGCCAACAACGAAATCGCCGGCTTCATCCAGACCCATGAACACATGGACCACTACTGGGCCTTCCCCGTCGTGGCGAAATACGCCCCCAACATCCATGTCTATACCCCGAGCACCTTCTATCCGGAAGGCAAGGACTACCTCAAGCAGTCCGGTCATGTGGGCGAATGGACGGAAGTGAAGAAGGGGCTGTATCCGCTTCAGCCCGGCGTGGCCCTGTACCAGTTCGAGTGTCCCATCATCTTCCGCGTGTTCGGCGAAATGTCCCTGTACTGCAACGTGAAGGACGTGGGCCTTGTGAGCATCACGGGCTGCTGCCATCAGGGCATCATCCTCTTCGCCGACACGGCCTACAAGGAACTCAATTACGAGAAGGACAAGTTCTACGGCCTGTACGGCGGCCTGCACATCTCCCCCTTCGACGACTGGGATCCCAAGTACGACGACCTCGTCATCGGCCTCAAGAAGTGGGAACTGGAACGCGTGGGCTGCAACCACTGCACCGGTCTCATCACGGCGCAGAAGTTCGTGGACGTGGGCTATCCCGTGGTGAAGGGCACCGCCCGCTTCCGCTCCAAGACCACCAACTATCTGGGTAACGGCGACATCATCACCTTCCCCGGATAACGACCCTCGCCGGGGCGCGCGCTGCGCGCCCCGGTTCACGGATTCGGCCATGAAACTGGAAACGATTCTTCCGCGCGCCCTCGGCGAGAGCAGCTCCGACTGCGCCAGCATCTTCACGTCCCTCATCATGGCCGCGCATTTCGAGCGCACCCGCGCAAGGGCTCTCGGCTGGCGCGGCGTGCGCCCGGCCGCTTCCAGCCATCCCGCCTGGACCTGCCGCGTGGCCGGTTCGGACCATGTTTTCGGCATCCGCTTCGACGACGAGCGCGTGGACGATACGCCGGGCCGCGCGCCGTGTCTTCGCGGCTCCTTCAGCCTGTATGTTTTTCCCCCGACCGAGTCCCCCCTGCTGGACCTTTTTCCGCTGGAGGCCCTGCGCTTCGCCCTCTCCCCCGGCTATGAGGGGGCCGTACGCGAATTTTCGGGGCGGGAGCCGGAACTTCTGCCCTTCCTCTCGGGCGGACTGCGCATGGACGTCTCCCTCGCAGGCGACGCCCTCGCCCTGACGCTGGAAGCCCCGGCAAGGCATCGCGTGCTTGCCGCCGACGGCATCGCCGCACCGGACGGATGGCTGGTGGAGCCGGGCGGAGCGGAGTGCGACGTCCCCGCCTTCAGTCTCTTTCTCCGCCTCTTCGCCGTACTTGCCGCCACGGCGGAAGAGCGGCTCGGAGAAAAGGCCGCCCTTGCGCGCGGCTCAAGATACGTTCCGCGCCGCCTCTTCCATGCCGACGGCCGTATGGAGGACTGCCCGGACGAGAAGGAAGCGCTGCTCACCCTCTGCGCCTCCTTCGGCCCATCCCTCGCCATGGAAGGCGAAAACGTCCATTCCCTGCGCACTCTTCCGGCGCGGCACATACCGGAAGAGCTGGAAAAACTCGACCGGCCCGTACTCCATGTGCTCACGGGCTTTCTCGGTGCAGGCAAGACCACCTTTCTGCGCCGATGGCTGGACTTTCTGCACGGCCGCGAGCGCTATACCGGCGTGATTCAGAACGAATTCGGTAAAGTGGAACTCGACGCAACGCTCATGAAGGGCGACACTCTCGTGGAAGCGCTGGACGAAGGCTGCGTGTGCTGTTCTCTGGCCGACAGTCTGCGCCCGGGACTTGAACGCATCATATCCGCCATGCCCGCCGAACAGTTCGTGCTGGAAACCACCGGACTGGCCAACCCCGACAACATCATGGAAGAGCTGAACGGCCTGCGCGATCTCGTCATTCCCGGTCTTGTCATCACCGTGGCCGATGCTCTGGACCTGTGCAATCCGGGCAAGGAAGAGGAAGGCATACGTCACGCCCAGCTTCAGAAGGCCGATGTCATCATTCTGAACAAGAGCGACGCCGTCCCGGCCGAAACACTTGCCATGCTCACAGGAAGACTGCGCTCCCAGAACGGCAGGGCGCTCATTCTGCCCGCCCGCTACGGCAACATTCCCTTTGCCGAGCTGGATGCCTGGATAGACGCCCACGGAGGGAAAAGGCTGCCCTCCCACATGCCGCAGCTGCACCGCATGGGAGAGCGCGCCGTCACGCACACGGATGAAGGCTATGAGGCGAAAACCCTTACCTTCGACAACCCCGTCTCCCTGACGACGCTTGAAGCGCTGCTTCACGACGCCGGGCCGGGTCTGTGCCGGGCCAAGGGCATCATTCCCATCGAGGGAGAAGGCGTCTGCATCGTACAGTACGCCGCAGGACAGCTTGAAATAACGCCCGCACCGGAGCAGAATACGCTTGACCTCGTGCTCATAGGCACGGGCCTGAAGGTATGAAGCCCGCCCGGGAAGGCGCCGACACAACCATCCATGCCTCCGGGGGTATGGAACAACCGAGCGGAGAGGCCCATGGACATCTTCATGATGGGCGGCTGGATGATGTGGCCGCTGGCTCTGATTTCCATCACGGCAACAGCCATCGTGGTGGAACGGTTCCTGCTTTTCTCCTCCTGTCGCTTCCCGACGGGAACGTTCAGCAAGGCGCTGCAGCAGGCCGCCGCAGGACAGCTCTCCCCCCTCATCGCAGAGCTGGAAAAGGTGGGCATGCTGCGCCGCTTCGCCTCCCTTCTGGCTTCGGACGGCCCGGGACAGGAAGCCTCGCTGCGCATCGAGGGCGAAGCCGTGGTGAAAAGGCTGGAAACAAGGCTGCCCCTTCTCTCCATACTGGCAAGGCTGGCTCCGCTCATGGGGCTTCTCGGTACGGTGCTCGGCATGATAAGCACCTTTTCCGAAATCGCGAACGCACAGGCCGGCATCAATATGAATCAGCTCGCCGGAGGCATCTGGCAGGCGCTCATCACAACGGCAGCCGGACTGTTCATCGCCATTCCCGCACTTTTCTTCCTGCACCTGTTCCAGACGCGCGCGGACAACATCGCAGCCTCCCTCTCGGAAGCGGCCAACGTCGTCCTTGAAGCAAAGGAGCGCTGACATGATATCCCTGCGCCCACGCAGAAAGCACGGCGCCGATCTCGACCTGACGCCTGTCATGGACGTCATCTTCATCCTGCTCATCTTCTTCATCGTGGCCTCTGCCTTCGCCGTGCGCGGACTGGACATCGATCTGCCCTCAGCGCATTCCAGTCAGGCCCTTTCCGGCCGCGTGGTGGAGGTACGGCTGCAGGAAGACGGCAGTTTCCTGTGCGACGGCGTACCCGTGGAACGCGATTTTCTCCGCTACAAACTTCAGGACATCGTGCGGGGCTTCAAAAAGGAACCGGGGCAACTCGTACTCAAGGCCAGCCCGAAGGCCCCGGTGGAAGCACTCATCTTCGTGGTGGACGAAGTGCGCATGCTCGGCGGCGAAAAGCTCATGGTCGCCACGTCCCGGCCGGAAGAAAGGTGACCTATGACCGACAGCGAAAGACTCTGGACCGGTATTGCCCTGTCGCTCTTCCTGCATTTTTCGCTGACGCTCTTTCACGGCGCTCCGTCGGAGCAGCCCCCGTCCTTCCGCGCAGTACTGGAAATGGACAGCGATTCCGCCCTCAGCCGGGCCGGAGTGCGTCCGGGCACGAATCTCTCCGCATCCTCCGAGCAGGACAGGGAAGAAGCGGAAAGGCTCGACCGGAAACGGCGCGCCTACCTGCAATACATCGACGAGGTGGACGACGCCATACATGCCCGCAGACTCGATACCGGCAACCACACTCTCATCGGTGTGGCGCTGTGCGCCTTCACCATCGCCCCGGACGGTTCCTTCAGCGAAATACGCATCGTCACCACCTCCGGCACCCCGGACCTCGACGCTTCAGCCCTTCGCGCCGTACGCGCGGCAAGCGGCGTGGTACGCCGCCCGGCCATCCTCGGCACGGACCCCATTCACGTCTCTCTGCCCGTAAAATATCAGTACGGCCTGCACTAGGCTCAGGACTCATTAATTGCCAAAAGGGTAAAAAGTTCTTATTGTCGGCATAGGGAGGATGCCATGAAGGAACTTTTTTATCTTTCTCATGAAC
>CASFUJ010000110.1 GCA_949297645.1 uncultured Desulfovibrionaceae bacterium | reverse complement strand
GGCCTGCATGCCGTTGTCGTACAGGGCCTGGGCCATGTCCACATTGCCCTGGGGCTGTGCGGCGGGGGCCACGGGGGCCGCGGGAGCCGCAGGCTGGAGGGAGGGCTGTGCGGAGGCGTCGCCCATGCCGGTCCCGGGGACTGCGCCGGGAGTCATGCCGGGAGCTGCTCCGGGCATACCCTGAGCGGAGGGATCGGGGGTGAGCTGAAGGTCAAGGGCCATCTGGCTTTCCGCAAGGCGCAGGGCGCGGTCGTGCAGGGCCACGGTATCGGCCAGCTTCTGCGCGCCGCCCGCTCTCTGCAGAGCGTAGTTGATGGTATCGAGCTGACCGCGCAGTTCCGCCACTTCCTGACGGAGTTCCATAAGCTGCGACCAGCTGTCGGCCTGATTGGTCTGACTGCTGCTCATCTGGCGGTTCATCTGATTGACCTGCGCCTGCAGCGCGTTGTGTTCGCTGCTGGTGACGCAGGCCGTAAGCATGAGAGGCAGGGACAAAAGGGCAAGGTTGCGGCCCCATCTCATAAGATCCATAACCTTTTCTCCTGAATGATGAGGCATCGGGCTGGGCCCGGCCCCGTTGCGGGAAAACCTGCGCCGGAGCGCCTCCCGATGTTTTCATGTTCGCGGTTCCGGAACCGCGATAATTTTCTACCGGGGCAGAGACAATGCAGATGCCTCTGGCACATCTTGTCGGCACCTGCCTCGTGGTCCCTTACTGTTTGCGGACATCGTCAGGGCAGCCGAAGGACCAGTCTCCGCCGCGGGCCGGAGCACCTTCCGCAGAAGGCCCGCCCTTTCCGGTTTCCTGAGGCGCAACGCTTTCCGAAACCGTCAGGGATTCCGATACCGCGGGTTCGACCGTGGCGGCTTCGAAAGAAGCGACTTCCGTTGCCTCTCCGGCCTTTTCCGCGGCTTTACGGGCCCTCTCAGCCTCCAGTCTCGCGCGGATGTCCACCTTTTCCCTGCTGGCATGCTTTCTGCCCACGAAGTAGTAGGCGATACCGCCGAGACAGGGAATGAACACACAGGCCATCATCCAGCGGTATTTTTCCTTCGGAGTGGGAAAATCGTGGTACATGGCATGCTTCAGGGCCCACATGTTCGGCAGGGCCGGAACGATAAGCATGAGCAGCTGTTCGCTGCTGAGGTCTGAAATAAGCACGACTACGCTCCCCCGTCGTGGTCACGGCTCTGCCGCAGAAGCACATATCCCGCGGCGGCCACGCCCAGGCAGATGGCAATGTCGGCCACGTTGAAGGCAGGCCAGTGCCAGTCTCCCCAGTACACATCAAGAAAATCCGTCACGGCACGGCTGCGTATGCGGTCGATAAGGTTCCCCACCGCACCGCCGAGAATGCTTCCGAGACCGAAAAACAGCAGACGACTGTAGGGCGAGGTTCGCACGATATGAAGGATGATGCCCCCCACCAGCACCGCCGCCCCCAGAAAGAGCCAGAACTGCCAGCTCGTCTGGTCGCTGTTCAGGAAACCGAAGGCCGCGCCCCGGTTCAGCACATGCACGATGTTGAAGCAGCCGTCGATGACGGAGAACCCCCGGCCGACGGCAATGCCGGCCGTCACAGCCGCCTTGGTGAGCTGGTCCAGCACAAGCCAGACCAGCGCCACCGCAGCGACAATGATATGGCGGTTCACCGCCCCTTTCACTCCTGCTCTCCGGTCGTGGCCTCAAGCTCCTTCATGACCGCGGCGCAACGGGGACACAGCGTGGGACGCGCGGGGTCGGCGCCCAGTTCTTCGGAGTACATCCAGCAGCGTTCGCACTTCTCGCCGCCCGCCTTCTTCACGCGCACGGCAAGGCCGGGGCATTCGTCAAGCTGAGCATTGGAAAGAGCGTCCACGGGAGCATCCTTGAAGGAGGCGATGTCCAGCTGGGACACGATGCACACCGAGCGCATGTCGGCCCCGCTGTCCTCGATGGCGGAACGGAGCTTGTCGTCCACATAGAGGGTGACGTGGGTGTCGAGAGCATGGCCGATGACGCCCTCCTTGCGCAGAGGCTCGATGGCGCGGGTGACGCCCGCACGGACCTCCATCACCATTTCCCACGCGCCGCGTTCATCATCGGAAAGACGGAACATGGATACATTCTTCTGCGGGAGAGCGAACACCGTGATGACGGGCTTGCCCTCGGCATCCACGGGCTTCAGCGCTTCGGGAATGTGACGGAACACTTCCTCGGCCGTGAAGCTCATGATGGGCGCCATGTCGCGCAGCATGATGAGCAGCATGTGGTAAAGCGCACTCTGAGCGGAGCGGCGCTCGGCGCTGTTCGGCAGAGAGGAATACAGACGATCCTTGAGCACGTCGAGATAGAAGGCCGAAAGATCGGTGGCGCACAGACCGTGCAGCCCCTGAAAGACCTTGTGGAATTCGTACTCCTGATACGCGGTTTCCGCATTTTCATGGAAGGCGGCCACAAGGCTGAGGGCGTAGCGGTCCAGCGGCTTCATGCTCGCAAAGGGCACGAGGTCGGCGGGAGTCAGATCGTGGATGCTGCCCAGAAGATACCGGCAGGTATTGCGGATACGACGGTAGGCGTCCACGAGACGCTTCATGATTTCTTCGGAATAACGGATGTCCTCACGGTAATCCACCGAGGCCACCCAGAGACGCAAAAGCTCCGCGCCGTACTTGTCGATGACTTCCTGCGGGGCCACCACGTTGCCGATGGACTTGGACATCTTGCGACCCGTGCCGTCCACCACATAACCGTGGGTGAGCACGGCCTTGTAGGGCGGAATGTCACGAGTCCCTACGGACACGAGCAGGGAGCTGTGGAACCAGCCGCGGTGCTGATCCGAACCTTCAAGATACAGGTCGGCGGGCACGCGGCCTTCGGGACGCTGCTCCATGACGGCGGCAAAGCTGGTGCCGGAGTCGAACCACACGTCGAGAATGTCGTCTTCCTTTTCCCAGTGCGTGCCGCCGCAGTGCGGGCAGACAAGGCCTTCAGGAACGATTTCGGCGACGTCACGTTCATACCAGTAGTCGCAGCCCGTAGGATGCGTGGCAAAACGCGAGGCAATCTCGCGCATCCAGGCCGGGTCGTTCCACACCTCGCCGCAGTCCTTGCAGATGAGGGCCAGAATCGGCACACCCCACATGCGCTGACGGGAAATGCACCAGTCCGGACGCGATTCCACCATGTTGTAGATGCGGCCCTGTCCCCAGGAAGGAATCCACTTCACTTTGTTCTCTATGGCGCCGAGAGCCTTGCCGCGCAGGTTGTTCGGCTCCATGCCGATGAACCACTGGGTGGTGGCGCGGAAGATGACGGGCTCCTTGCAGCGCCAGCAGCAGGGATAGGAGTGAGAAATGTCCTGACGGGCGAGAAGGTGCCCCAGTTCTTCAACCTTGGCGATGACGGCAGGGTTGGCGTCGAAGACCTGCATGCCGGCGAAAAATTCCACCGTGGGCAGGAAGCGACCCTCATCGTCCAGGGGGGAATACACGTCCAGACCGTACTTCATGCCCACTTCGTAGTCCTCACGGCCGTGGCCGGGAGCGGTGTGCACGCAGCCCGTACCGGCATCGAGAGTGACATGACCGCCGTTGATGATGAGCGAGGGACGGTCGATGAAGGGATGACGGGCTTCCAGCTTCTCCAGTTTGTCGCCGGTGGTCTCGCCGAGCACGGTGTAGTCGGTCCAGCCGAAAATTTTCGCACAGCCTTCCACCAGTTCGGCGGCGAGGATGTACTGGCTGCCGCCGGTTTCCACAAGGGCGTAGCGGAATTCAGGATGCACGCACACGGCAAGGTTGCTCGGCAGCGTCCATGGCGTGGTGGTCCAGATGACGATGTAGGTGCGGGAAACGTCGGCCTGAGGGAACACTTCCGTCAGTCTCGCATCAGGCAGAGGGAAACGCACATAGATGGAGGGAGAGGAAAGATCGCGGTATTCCACTTCCGCTTCGGCCAGAGCCGTCTTGCAGTGGCAGCACCAGTAGATGGGCTTCTTGCTGCGCACCACTCCCTTTCTTTCCACGAAGGTGGCCAGCTCCGCGGCGGTCACGGCCTCATAGGCCGGATCCATGGACATATAGGGATGTTCCCAGTCGCCGAGCACACCGAGACGCTTGAACTCCTTGCGCTGGATATCGAGGAATTTCTGGGCGTACTGACGGCAGCGCTTGCGGATGGCGTGAGCGGGAAGGTCCTTCTTCTTCTCGCCGAGCTCCAGCTCCACGTTGTGCTCAATGGGCAGGCCGTGGCAGTCCCAACCGGGAATGTAGCCGGTCTTCCAACCCATGAGGTTGCGGGACTTGATGATCATGTCCTTGAGAATCTTGTTCAGGGCCGTGCCCAGATGGATATGACCGTTGGCATAGGGCGGGCCGTCGTGCAGCACGAATTCGCCGCGGGAGCCGGAGGCGTCCTGCATGAGCTGGAACACATTGTTTTCTTCCCAGAATTTCAGCGTTTCCGGTTCCTTCTGGACCAGATTCGCCTTCATGGGAAAACCGGTGACGGGCAGATTCAGCGTTTTCTTATATTCAGCCATGAGGCTTTCCTCCGGGCGCGGAAACGCGCCATGGTATTCCTTGCGGGGCACACGGTCAGAGACCGCTCTCCGAAAGCAGTCGAAAAAGGTATGTTTTCCCGCGTCGGGCGTAAATGTCAAGCCTAATTTCCCATGCATGGAAAGCGCGCGGCCTTCTGCCGAAAAAGAGCTTCTCCGGGCCGGCGTATCTGTGTCCCGGCGGCTGAAAGAGGCCTCCGACGCCCTTCCCCTTCCGTACGAACAGGGGCGCGACGCGCTCCCTGCCGGTAAAAAACGCTTGAACGACGCGTCCCCCCCGACCGTGGAAAGGCACGGCCTTCCTGTACGCCGTCCAACCTGCCGAGACGCAGGACTCTTCTGCAGAAGATGCTCCGGTCCGGGAGTAGTTCGCCAGTCCTTCCCCGACCAGGAGACGAATTTTCAGGCATGAGGCGACGCCCGGTCCCCCGTTTTCCACCTTGACGCTGCACTCCCGGCCTCGTATGGTGGCATAAGGCAGGAGGCGGTTTTATGGACAGACTCATCGTTCTTGGTACGGGCGCGGCCAGCGCCCTGCGCTATTACAACACATGCTTCATGCTTCAGGGGCCGCAGGGCAGCCTGCTGGTGGACGGCGGAGGCGGCAACGGTATTCTCGTCCAACTGGAAAAGTCCGGTATTCCCCTCGCCTCTCTGACCGACATCTTCGTCACCCACGAACATATCGACCACTCCCTCGGCGTCATCTGGCTCGTGCGCATGGTTTCCTCGCTGATGCTCAGGGAACAGAAAAGCGATATTCTTCGCATACACTGCCACACCCGGCTTGCGGAAAAACTCCGTAGCATCTGCCAGTTCACGCTCAGTGAAAAACAGTTTTCCTCCGTAGGAACCGGAATTCGCTTCATGCCCGTCAAGGACGGCGAGCAGCGAACCATCGCCGGGCACACCGTCACTTTCTTCAGCATACATTCCCGCAAGGCCGAGCAGTACGGCTTCCACATGGAAAGTCCGAAGGGGCAGCGCATCGTCTGCACGGGCGACGAGCCGTGCAACCCTGCATGCGGCCATTATCTGGAAGGGGCCGACTGGCTTTTCCACGAGTCCTTCTGTCTGGAAGCCGATACAAAAATCTTCCAGCCCCATCGGATAGGACACGGTACCGTAAGAGAAGCGGCTCTTCTGGCCAGAAAACACCGCGTGCGCAACCTCGTGCTCTGGCACACCGAAGACCGCAGTACATGGGGAAAACGCCGGGAACTCTATACGGAAGAGGCGCGCAGCGTGTTTCTCGGCAGCGTTCATGTCCCGGACGATTTGGACGTCATCACGCTCTGACGACATACGGGGCACGGCTCTCCGCCCTGCCCCGCCATCTTTTTAAAAGTCCCCGTCATGCGGCCCGCAACAGCTCTCCCGCCGTCCTGCGACAGG
>CASFUJ010000109.1 GCA_949297645.1 uncultured Desulfovibrionaceae bacterium | reverse complement strand
ACAAACCGGAACGCCGCCTCTTGCCGCGCCGGAGGCGGCGTCCGTGCCCGCGGAACCGGCCGCGCTTTACGCCATGAGCGAGGCGCTGGCCGCACGCGCTACCCGGCAGAATCTTCCGGCCGTGTTCACCTATCTTGAAAGACTGCCCGTGGAGTTCGGCGTGCTCTGCATGCGTCAGGCCGTGTGCCGCGACGAGGGCCTTGTGGAAAGCCCGGCCTTCGACGCATGGGCGCAGACCCATGCGGACGTGCTGCTGTGAGGGACGGGGGCTGATGTCCGACGCTGCGCCGGATGCAGACCTGCGGCGTGCGCCCGAGAGGGCGGCGCTGCGGAGCCCGACCGGGGTCCCGGGGACGGCGCGCACGAAGATTGCTCCTGCCGGGAGCGGGGGAAGGGAATCGTTTATGAATGATACGGAACGGGAGAGCGAGGTTCTGAAGGCGCTTGAGCGCGCCCGCTCGACGCTGGTGCTGGAGCATCCCTTTGTCGGCTCCGTGGCTCTGCGCCTCCGGTTTTGCTGCGATGGGGACTGTCCCGGCATGTGGACGGACGGCCGCACGCTGGCCTGCAATCCGTCCTTTGCCGCGGCCGCCTCGCAAAAGGCGCTGGTCTCGGCGCTGGCCCATGAGGTTCTGCATGTGGCTCTCGGACATCATGTCAGGCGAAAAGGCCGTGATGAAACGCTCTGGAACAGGGCCTGCGATTTTGCCGTGAACGTCATCCTTGCGGAAGCCGGTTTCGTCCTGCCGCAAGATGCGCTTTACCGTCCGGAGTATGCGGGCAGAAGCGCGGATGAGATTTACGCCTGGCTTGCCCGTCTTCAGGACGGGCCGTCCCACCGGGCGAAGGTGTCGTCGGAAGAAGGGGAGGAGAGCGTCTCCTTTGCCGCAGAAGGCAGCGACGGCCTCGGCGGAGACAGAGGACGGGAGAACGAGGTCGCCTCCGCTCCTCCCCGCTCCGGGGAGCAGGGGGACGGCGCGCAGAAGGAGCGCGGCGGCCGGGCCTCCGACAGGCAGAAGGGGCGGGAACGCGAGGCTTCGGAGAGCTTTTCCGGCGAGGTGCGCGACCATCCGCTTCTGCGCGAAGGCAGAGGCGATAAGGCGCGGCAGAAGGCGGAAGAGGAGGCGGACATGCTGCTTGTGCAGGCCTCGCAGGAGGCGTTGCGCATGGGGGACATGCCCGGCGCGCTCACAAGGCTGGTGCGTGAAAGAATCCGTCCCTCTCTTTCCTGGCGGGAGCTGCTTTCCCGCTTTGTGGAGCAGTGCGCCGACAACGACTATTCCTGGTCGCAGCCGGACAGAAGGCATGTGCACGAGGGGCTGTATCTGCCCTCGCGCCGGGAGGCGAGACTCGGCGAGGCGGCGCTGGCCGTGGATGCGTCGGGCTCCGTGAGCGCGGCGCTTCTTGCACGGTTCTGCGCGGAACTTTCCGGTATTCTGGAGGATTTCGACACCACGCTTTTCGTGCTCTGTCATGATGTCCGGGTGACCGGGCATGAGGTTTTCACAAGGCAGGATATGCCCTTCACTCTGACGCCGTCCGGCGGAGGGGGGACGGACTACCGTCCCGTTCCGGAAGCTCTGGAGGATATGGGCGTGCGTCCTTCCTGTCTTCTGTGGTTCACCGACATGGAATGCGACCGCTTTCCCGAAGAACCTCCCTTTCCGGTGCTCTGGATTTGTCCTGCCGAACCGAAGATACGTCCGCCTTTCGGCGATATCGTCGTCATGCCCTGCGCGGCAAAGGAGTCATCATGCGCATAGACTGGAAGATTACCAAGAAACGGGGAAACATCCGTCCTCTGCTCACCTATACCGTCACGCTGGAAGAACACGAAAAGGCGCTGGGGCTGCCGCCTCTGCGTATGCGCTCCTCCATACCCGAACCCGAGGATTCCTGGCAGGAGCACTGTTATCCCGGGCAGATGGAAAGGGCGGAAGGGGCGGGCCCTTCTTCCTGCTATGAGCTGGAAGCCCCTTCGCACCGGGGCAGAAGCTGGCCGCAGACCTTGCGCCTGCCCTGGCGGGAGGACAATGCCTATCCCGAGGTGGAGGCGTCGTTTCTCGCCTTCCGCGAAGCCTTCGAAGCCATGCTGGCACAGGCGTATGCCAGCGCTCCCATGCAGGAGGAAGGGAGTCTCGCCTCGAGCGCCGCTTCCCGCATGCTGGTGGCTCCCGGCGTGCTGGCCGGACGTTTTCTGGCCGCGGCGCGCAGAAGTGAGGAAAGATTTTCTCAGTAAATGATATTGAAATTCTGTTTCTTTATAGTTGACAGTGAAATTCTGTTTCAATATAGTTTGCCGGTATTCCAATGACCGGCCTGTCCCGGAGGACAGGCGGTTTTCGAAGCATTGTTCCGGGCACATGAAGCTGAGCAGCGTTCCCGGGCATGGCGTTCTTTGCGGAAGGTCGGCTTTGAAACGGGAAGGTTTAATCGGGAAGTTTAACCATGCGCGGAGGAACCGCGCAAGAGGAGCGTTGGTATGAACGAGAATCTTAAGTACGGCATGTTTTTTCTCGGCGGTGTTGCTCTCGGCGCCATCGGCGCGGTGGCGGTAAGCCGCGGCAAGCTGGACTTCAGGCCCTTTGCCACGGAACTGGTGAGCCGCGGCCTTGACGCGCGCGACGCGCTTCTGTCCAAGGCTGAGACCGTGCGCGAGAACATGGAAGACCTGGTAGCCGAAGCTCAGGCGGCTTCCGAAGCGCGCAAGGCAAAGGCCGGGGCCGCAGAAGAGGCATGACGTTTCCGGGACGGGCGTCCGACTCGGGCTCACGCAGGCGCTTTTTTGCCGGCGCGGCGCAGAGAACTTCCGGAAGCGGCCGGCGCAGGTTTAATGCGTTGTTTGTTTCGCGGATTTCGGTATCCGTCGTTTTCCGAAAGTCGCCTGTTTTTCAACAGGTGCCGGGCGGGCGCTCCGTCGGGCTGTGTTGCCATGCCCGTCGCTTCGTGAAGAAGCGTTTGTTATGAACCGGGCCGGTTGCCGGGCGTTCCGGCCTCCGGCCCTCGCTGTATCCGCCGGATGCAGCCGGGAGAGTTTCATGAAGTTTATTCTCATCCATCGCATTCCGGGGCGGGCGCGCCTGCGCAGTGAAAGGCGTTTCGGCCTGTGTACGGCGCAGGCGCTGGCCGACGCTCTGGACGCGCTTGAAGGGATGGAAGGCGTACGCGTCAACCCGCGCACGGGCAGCGTGCTGCTGCTCTACCGCGAAGAGACGGTGCTGGAGCGCGCCTGCCTTCTGCTGAACGGGGCGCGCTGCGAGGCGGAAAAGCCGGTTCTTGCGCCTTCCGGGCGGGAGGAAGGACGCCCCGGCCTGTTCCCGTTTTTCCGCTATCTTTTTCTGCGGCCGCTGTTGCCCATGGCCGTGAACATGGTTACGGCGTTCTCCGGCGCGCTTCCCTTTCTTCGACGCTGCGCCGCTTCTCTTTCCCGCGGCAGGCTGGATGTCGATGCGCTGGACGGCGCGGCCATAGCCATCTCTCTGCTCCGGCGCGACTTCCGCACCGTGGGGCTGCTCACGCTGCTGCTCGGTTTCGGCGATGCGCTGGAGCGCTACACGCAGAAGAAGTCTCTGGAGAACCTGGCCTCGCACCTGGCGCTTCAGGCGGATAAGGTGTGGGTGAGGCGCGACGGGGAGGACATGCTCATTCCCTTTTCCGAACTGCGTAAGACCGACCTTGTGGCCGTGCGCGCAGGCTCGGCCGTGCCCGTGGACGGCGTGGTGGCGGAGGGCACGGCCAGCGTGAACGAATCCTCCATGACCGGCGAGCCTCTGGGCGTCATGCGCGCGCAGGGCGCTTCCGTGTATGCGGGCACCGTGGTGGAGGCGGGGGAAATCTACGTTCGCCCCACCAGTATCGGCAAGGATACGCGCATGCAGCAGATTGTGCGCTTCATCGAGAATTCCGAGCAGATGAAGGCGGGCATACAGGGGCGTTTCGAAACGCTGGCCGACAGGGCCGTGCCCTTTACCTTCGGACTGGCCGCGCTGGTCTGGCTTTTCACGCGCAACCTCACGCGCGCGGCCTCCGTGCTGCTGGTGGACTACTCCTGCGCCCTGCGTCTTGCCACGCCGCTTGCCATACTTGCGGCCATGAACGAAGGGGTGAAGCACAAGGTCATGGTCAAGGGCGGACGCTTTCTCGAGGCTCTCTCCTCCGTGGATACCGTGGTCTTCGACAAGACGGGCACGCTTACGCAGTCCCGGCCGGAAGTGGCCCGCGTCATTCCTGCCGGGGGCTATGAGGAAGACGAGGTTCTGCGTCTTTCCGCGTGCCTTGAGGAGCATTTTCCGCATCCCGTGGCCCGGGCCGTGGTACACGGCGCCGAAAGGCGCAACCTGCGCCATGCCGAGGAGCATACAGAAGTGGAATATGTGGTGGCCCACGGCATCGCCTCGCAGTGGAAGGGCAAAAGAGTGCTTCTCGGCAGCCGCCATTACATTTCGCAGGACGAGAAGGTGGACGTAAGCCCCATGGAGGAGCACATCGCGGAGCTTTCCCGCGAAGGCTATTCGCTGCTCTACCTTGCCGTGGACGGGAAGATTGCCGGCATCATCGCCATGGAAGACCCTCTTCGTCCGGAAAGCCCGGCGCTGGTCCGACATCTGCGCGAGATGGGCGTGTCCCATGTGCTCATGCTCACGGGCGACGACGTCCGCACCGCCTCGGCCGTGGCGGACAGGCTCGGCATTACCGAATTCCGCGCCCAGGTTCTGCCGGAGGACAAGGCCCGCGTGGTGCGCGAACTGAAAGAGTCCGGCAGCACCGTGCTCATGCTCGGCGACGGCATCAACGACTCCCCCGCGCTTTCCACGGCCGATGTGGGCGTAACCCTGCGCGACGGCGCGGACCTTGCCCGCGAAGTGGCGGACGTGGTGCTTATGGGCGGTTCGCTCAAAGAACTCGTCACCGCGCTCGAGCTCGGCCGCGGTGCCATGGCGCGCATACGCTTCAATTTCATGGTTACCATGGCTCTGAATTCCGCCTTTCTGTTCGGCGGGCTTACCGGCGTGCTTCAGCCGGGGCTGTCCGCCGTGCTTCACAATCTGACCACGCTGGGCGTTTCGCTCAACGCCATGCGCCCGGCTCTGCCCAGGAGGAAATGATATGGTTTCCGTAGCCGACTGTATTGCCAGTTTCATCGACGGCCGCGTGCGTCTGCGTCATCCCGCGCTCAAGGACGCCGCCACCGCCGATATGGTCTCCGCCGTGATCGGCGGCGTGGAAGGCGTCACGAGCGCGCAGGCCAACCCGCGTACCGGTTCGCTGCTTATTTTCTATGATACGGAAAAGCTCTCCCGCGAGAAGCTTCTCGAGCTTGCAAAGCAGGGCGCGGCCCTTCTGCCGGAAGAGGAGAAGCCTTCTTCCGGCAGGAAATGTTGCTCCCTGAGCAGGCTTCTTCTTGACCGCAGGGCCGCCCGTTTTGCGAACCGGGCCATGTTCGTTTCCCTGCTGTGCTCTCTGGTCGGAGCGGCTTCCGGCATGGGGGCGGTGCACCGTGTGACGGGGGCGGTGTTCGCGCTTGCGAGCCTCCAGCATATGGCCGCGCACAGAAAGGCGTTGTGGTAAGCCATGAAGAGCCTGTCCGACGTTGCGAAAAAAGCGGGACGATTTCTGAGCATGGGAGTGTGCGCGGCGCTGGCCGTTGCGCTTGTCTCTCTGTCCCTTGCCGTGCTTGTGCAGGCGCTGGCGCTGCTGGTGCTGGCGGCGCTTGCCGGGGCTCTTTTTCTGCCCCGGCCGCTTTGCTGGTATGCCGGGCAGGGGGCGGAGGCCTGCCGCGTGTTTGCAGACAGGCTGTTTGCTCCGCCTGCCGCGGAGAAGAGGCCCGAAAAAGAGGACTCGTTCCGGCAGGAACAGGCGGAATAGCATGTTCCGCATGATGACGAAAAGGCCCCCGGATGTTCCGGGGGCCTTTTGAGGGTTAAACGAAAAATGTCAGACAGCAGCGTTTAA
>CASFUJ010000108.1 GCA_949297645.1 uncultured Desulfovibrionaceae bacterium | reverse complement strand
ATGCTTTGCCTGATATTTAGGGTCTCCCCAGTATGTCTCCCCGCTGTTGTAGATTCCGCTTCTGTCATTCCTCCAGTTATAGGAGAACGTGCCGCGCAAAATCAGATCCTCCCGGATATTCCATGTGAGATATGCATTCATCGTCAATGACTTGCTCTTAATCCGGGAGTACTGGTTCCGTATCGTCTTTATCGGATTGTACGGATAGTTCGGATCCGTTTCCGTCAGTTCCGTCTCCATCGACTCTTCATCGGCATACTGTACAGGCAGATAGGCAAGTACCTGATATAGGAAATATTGTGTGGAACCGCCTCCTCCCTGCGAAGGAGCCGAACCGATGGAAGTATTGTCGGAAAAGTTTATCGTCAGGCCTCCTTTGAGATTCCTTGCAATCTGCTGGTCAAGAGTAGCCCTTGCCTTCAGGCTTCCGTATGAAGAATTGATGATGATTCCCTGCTGATTATAGTATGACACGCTCGCGCTGTACTTCGTTGTCCTGGTGCCTCCGGTCAAGGACAAATGATGCGATGTCATCGGAGCGGCCCGGAAAACCACATCCTGCCAGTCCGTATATGGCAGACTTCTGTAATCTTCCAGCGTCCGGCATCTTCCGAGATCAGGATCGAAACGGTAGTAGGTCCTCCGCAGTTCATCCGCCCCCTGCGCCACCGTGGTACGGCAGGAACAGTAATCCCGGTTGCGGTAGGTTCCCGCGGGAATCAGACCGCAGGATGCGAAATCCTCCACCTGAGGCATGAAGGGCAGAAGCGACGTCTCAAGCTCCACACTGACGCCGGAACCTCCGGCCATTTCCAGCACATGCCCGCCCAGTCCGAAACCGGTAATGTCCGTGGCGGCCTTCAGCTCCATGGCGCGGAGGACTTCCGAAGCATGGGCGTTGAGCCGCGTGGTCCAGCGGTACATCTCCTTCTCCCCTTCCTCGCTGCCCGGCCAGCGGGCCTTGAGGGCCGTGGCAAGCACGCCCGTTCCCAAAGGCTTGGTGAGAATGAGCGCGTCCCCGGGGCAAAGTCCGTTGTTTCTGGCCGCGTGCGCAGGGTCGATGACGCCCGTGACCGAAAGGCCGAACTTTATCCACTCGTCATCCAGCGTATGCCCTCCTGCAAGTACGGCTCCCGCCTCGGCCACCTTTTCCATGGCCCCGGAAAGAATCTCGGCCAGTACGGAAAGGGGCGTGTCCGATTCCGCCGCTGGGGACGGAAAGGCCGCTATGTTCATGACCGACCAGGGCCATCCGCCCATGGCATAGACATCGGAAAGGGCGTTGGCCGCGGCTGTCTGCCCGAAAAGACGCGCGTCGTTCCCTATGGGGCCGAGAATGTCCACCGTCTGCACGAGCGCAAGTCCGGCCGGAGGCGCCTTGACGAGAACCCCGTCCTCGTTGTTGGAAAAACCGTGCAGTATGCGTCCTTCTCTGTCGGGCGGAGGCGTGATGTCGGAAAGAATCTGCTCCAGCAACTCCGGAGCCGTCTTCGCCGCTCAGCCCGCCCCTTTCGTCTTGTCCATCAGGCAAAATTCCGCCATACGTCCTCCCTGTCTGCATCAGTAAAAAACATCTCTTCCGTCCGGGCCGCCTCCTGCATCAACGACAGGAAAGGTCGCCATCTCTTCCGCTCCGAGGCCGGAAAAGCGAGCTTCCTGTCGTCCGCCGCAACGCTGTTCGGGACGGCCGGCTCTCACACGGAAGACGGCTTCCGCGCTCCCGCCGCTTTCCTGACGCCCTCGGCGATGAAGGGCATGAACGCGGCGATGGACGTAGCGGGCGTCGGCTGCACAAGCTCTCCCACCAGCCTCGCGCCCTGCGCAGCCTTCAGGCAGGCGTCCTCAAGCCTGTATCCTGCGGCCGCAAAGGCCGTGAGCAGCCCTGTGACCAGATCCCCCGTCCCGCCCACAGGCTCCATGTACGGCAGGCAGGGCGTTTCCACGCGGCCGATTTCCCGTCCCTTTTTCGTAATCATGTCCACGGAGCCCTTTATCAGCAGAAGGCGTGCGCTGTCCTTGTGCGCCCACGCCTGTGCGGCAAGAAAAGCCCGGTCCAGCCCCTCAGCCTGCAGAAAACCCCGCGTATAAAAAGGATGAGGAGCTTTTTCGTCCGCCAGAAAGGCCAGTTCTCCGGCGTCCGGCGTAAACACGTCATAGCGCTCCGCATAGCCGCTCATTTTCGCGGCATACATGAACCCCGCATCGGCAATGAGCACGGGCATGGGGGACGTGCGCGCATCAAGCGCCATGAGTATGCGGTTATGTCCGTCCACGCTGGGAAAAAGATAGTGGAAGGTCAGACCGGAAAGGTCTTCCGATGCTTCCGCACCGAGCCGGTCGGCAAGGTACTCATACAGCCTTGCGCTCCCCTGCGAAGAACCGCAGTCCCCCACGAGAAGCACCTTCGGAGCTTCTCCGCCGAGGGCCTCAAGAGCCAGCGCGGCCGCCGCTGCAAGGGCGGGCGTGCCCCGCTCCACGGGTACGGCGGGAACCGTTCCCTCTCCCCCGCATACCTTCACGTCCGCAGGCACGAGCATGTTCCCTTCCGTCCGCCATGTCCCCAGGCACAGGGGAAAGGTATCATCCGGCACGGTTCCGCATATCAGCCAGCTCATGACCTTCCTCCCTGACTCCACAGGCGGCGGGCTTCCAGAAACGCCTTCTGCAGCGCATAGGAGCAGAGGGTATGTCCCTGAACCCGCGGTTCCTCCGCCCCGGCGATGCTCTGTCCCACCAGAAGCGAGGCCAGATACGGCACATCCGGGCAACCGCCGCCGGAAACATTGACGATGCGCCCGCATGCGCGCTCCACGGTAATCTTCACATTGGCGGCCTGTACCATGAACCAGTCGCCGTAGTCCACCACACGATAGAGGGATACCGGCTCAAGCAGCGGCCCGCTCACGGGAACCACGCTCATGGGACTGAGCCTTTCCCCATCAAGAGCCCGGCGCACGGCCGACTCCATGAGCAGAGGAAAAGTCACCACCATATCGCATCCGGTGCGCAATTCCGGTGGAGGTCCCTTGACCTCCACCGGAAAACCGGCCGCCTGAAGGCAGCGTTCCGCCTGTATGACTTCTCCGGTATGCTGGAAGACCAGAAAGCCCTGCTCCACATGAGCGCTTTCCTTTGTCCCGGCGTCACGCCGCTTCAGCCAGCCTGTCAGACGTTCAAGCATTACTTGCGGAGCTCCAGACGGACAATGCCGTCGCCCTCTTCCTTCGCTTCCACCTTCCAGCCGTTCTTGGCGGCGGCACGGCTCACGTTTTCCTGGCTGGTAGTGTTGTCCACCAGCACATCAACGGGCTCCGCGCCCGAAAGATGAGGGTACACCATAAGAACGGGCTGCGGGCAGGAAAGGCCGCGGGTATCGATAAGCATACGCTGTCTCCTTCACTTGTATGTGATCTTCGATGATGTTCTTGCCGAGAGTCGTTTCTCCCCTCGCGCCGGAAAGGACGCTCCGTCCGGCCTCAGGGCCTGCCGTCGGCGGCCCTTCCGCGCGAAGCAAAAACGTCCTTACGCCTTTTTCGAAAAGGCGAAACCGATGAACAGGCAGATGACCAGACCGATGAGGGTGGCCTGCGCTCCGTAGGCGCCTATGCCCGTGGCGGAGCTGGCTGTGCCGAGGTTGTGGGCCATGGCCGCGCCGACCAGCATGCCGAGGGCGAAAACGGCCGCGTCGCTGTCGCCTTCACCGGCCATGAAAAGCTGCCTGCCGGGGCAGCCGCCGGCCAGAGCGAAGGCCAGACCGGCCGTCACCATGCCGAGAAAGTTCCACAGGCCGTCGGTGTGGGCCACGGGCTGATTTTCAAAACCGGCATGGAAGCCGCCCGTCAGCATGTTGGCGACGATGGCCATGAGGTCACGGAAGGCGCCCATGGTGCAGAAGCGGCTGCGCTGAGCCAGCGCGCCGATGACGAGGGCCACGCCGAAGGAGAGAAGGAAGGGCGCATGGGCGGAGCCGGGACCGCTGAAGGAATAGAACAGCGGACCGCTCTGCGGCTTGCCGGAAATCTGCGGGAAGGCGAGGTACAGGCCGAGAAGCCCCAGCATGATCAGCGGGAAGAGCCAGCCTGCGGCCGCATTCTGCTTGACGCTGCTGCCCAGAGAATAGCCGCGCTTGAAGAAGAAGGTCCCTCCGGCGATACCGCAGACCAGACCGGCGAGCCCGAACAGGGCGTTGCCGTCGCCGCCGGCAAGACGGAGGATGGTGCGCCACGGGCAGCCGAGAAAGACCAGCGCGCCGATGGCCGCTATCATGCCGAGAACGAAGCGCACGAGAGGCGAAGAGCCGCCGCGGGGACGGAATTCGCCCACGGCCAGCGCCATGCCCAGAGAGCCGAGCACGAAACCGATGATTTCCGGACGGATGTACTGCACGATGGCCGCGCGGTGCAGACCAAGGCCGCCCGCGATGTCGCGCTCAAAGCAGGCGACGCAGATGCCCATGTTGGCGGGATTGCCGAATTTCTGCAGCAGGATGGCTGCCACGCCGATGACCGCGCCGACAACGATGATGCCGGCGGTGCTGGCAAAGGGGTTCTTGCCGTTCATAAAGACTCCTCCATGGAAAGTGTCATAACTGCCATGTCGCAATACACGCCGAAGACATGCTGCGAACCGTGTCCCGCACAGTTACGGCGAAAGGAAGAGCCTTGATTCAGACGAAGAAAACCATGATGCACGCCCGAAGAGTCCAGGGAACTTCCAGTTCCGCCGAACCCTGACGTCAGGTACCGCCGCAGGACAAAGCTCCCGCGAAAGAAACGGCCGCACGCCGTCCTGTACCTCTGATTACCGACATGGTTTCCCCTGACATGATTTTTTTGAAAATATAACGCGAGCCACACCTCCTTGCAAGAAAAAAGATACCCTCTGTCTCGTTCTTTTTTATATGACTTTCCCTCTGTACGGCGTCATGTGGACATCTGCGGACAACTGCATTCCATTCATATCGCATCGCGGCAAGTATTCCTGCCCTCCCCTTCCCAACGAAAGCAGGCGTCTGGAAAACGGATTTGTCATCCTCCTGAGAAAGGGGCGTGTCCCGGGAATATTTAACGCTGTCGGACTGATTATCCCTTCCTTTTTCCACCGTACTTTCCCACAAAGCATTGAGCACGGCTGCCGACCGCCTCCCCGCCCGCGGCACCATCACCGATATATCAAAAGGCGTCGAACCCGGCCTGCGGCGACGCCATCCCCCGGCAACAGCATGCCGTCTGCGAAAAACTCCACGCCCTCCCGACGGCCCATATCCGACACGCCCCGCACAGGATATTCATGCCCCATCCGGGTCTCTCCTTCTCTCAAAAGACTCCCGTAACACGACACAGGCTTTTATGTCCGCGGTGCCTCCCGACAGTGCCCCGTCTCCCGCATCCCAGGCCGCCTGAGGAAGATGCCCGGCATCAGTCCCTTCCCGGCGCCTTCGCTCCGAATCCCTCCTCTTGCGTGTCCATGCCCCCGATGCTACATCTCAGAGCCTTACCGGAGGTTTTTTCATGACCGGCACATCGTCCCGCCCGGAGAAGACAGGTTCCGTGGCGCTTGCGGCAAGGGCCGCCTTCCGCATTTCCCTGCCCATTCTCGTCGGCTTCGGCTTCTGCGGCTTTTCCTACGGGGTTTATATGCGCTCGCTGGGCTTTGAGCCCTTCTTTCCCGTCGTCATGGCCATGACCATTCTGGCGGGCTCGCTGGAATTCATCATGGCAAGCATGCTTGCCGGTCCCTTCGCGCCCCTCACGGCCTTCGTCATGGGCCTCGTGGTCAACGCAAGACACCTTTTCTACGGCATCGCCATGCTCGACCGCTACCGCGACACGGGGGCGCTGAAGCCCTACCTCATCTACGGCCTCATCGACGAAACCTTTTCCATTCTGGGCATGGGCGAGGTTCCGGAAGGCGCAGACAGGCGCTGGTACTACTTTTTCGTCACTCTGTTCAATGAAAGCTACTGGGTGCTTTCCACGGCGGCAGGAGCCTTTTCCGCCGGAAACCTGCCCTTTGACACCAGAGGGATAGAATTCGTGCTTCCCGCCCTCTTCATCGCCATCTTCGTGGACAGCTGGCAGAAGGAAAAACAGCATGCGGGCTCGCTGCTCGGGCTCGCCGTCACGCTGCTTTGTCTGGCATCTGTCGGAGCGGAGTACTTCCTGCTGCCCTCCATGGGCCTTATCGTGCTTTTCCTTCTGCTGCTGCGCAGAAGACTTTCTTCCGCCGGAGGCGTTCGATGACGACACTGCAATCCGCCATCATGATAGCGCTGGCCGCGCTGGCCACGCAGATGACCCGCTGGACGCCCTTTCTGCTGTTCCGCAGAAAAACACCGGCCGTCATCGCCTATCTCGGTTCGGTGCTGCCCGCAGCCATCTGGGGCATGCTGGTGGTGTACTGCTTCCGCAACGGTCCCCTGCTTACGGAAAGCAGCGGTCTGCCCGAGACGCTGGCCGCCGCCGTCACCGCGCTTCTTCAGGCATGGCGGCGCAACATGGCCGTCACCATAGCCGGAGGTACGCTCTGCTATATGGCGCTTGTCAGAATATGCTGCTGACAGGACCACGCTTCTCCCGTTTTCCTCAGCTTCAAGGAGTCACGCCATGACACCAAAACGCCTGCTCTGCTTCGGAGATTCCAACACCTACGGCTGGATGGGCTCGCTTGACGGCGCTACCCGCCGCTACCCTTCTTCCATCCGCTGGACCGGCCGCCTCGCCCGCATGCTCGGCCCCCGCTGGGAAGTGCTGGAAGAAGGTCTGGGCGGCCGCACCCTGCGCGACAACTTCACCGTTGGAAACGGCATGACCATCCCCGGCGCAGGACTCTCCGCCAAAGATTACCTGCCTGCGTGCCTGCTTTCCCATCTGCCTCTGGATATCGTCATCATCATGCTCGGCAGCAACGATATGAAATCCGCCCTGAAGCATTCGGCGGAGGACATTGCCGCAGGCATGGGGGAACTTCTCGACATGGTGCTCGATTTTCCGTGGCAGCAGGTGCTCGACTATCCCCATCCCCGCGTGCTGCTTCTTTCGCCGCCGCTCATAGGAGAGCGCAAGATGAGCCTTGCCGGAGCGCGCTATGCGGGCGCGCCCGAAACCTCGCGCGCCCTTGCGGGACTGTACCGGCGTCTTGCCGAAGAAAAAGGCGCTGTCTTTCTCGATGCGGCATCGGTCCTCACGGACGCGCCCGCAGGAGAAGCCCACGGCGTGGACGGCATGCACCTTGACGAACGCGACCATGCCCGCCTTGCGGAGGCCGTCTTCGAAAAGATGAAAAATATCTTTCCTCTGGATGTCCCCTCCTCTCATAAGAATTTTAACCTGTTGTCTTCATAGAATTTTTTATGATTCCTTGCCGTATATTTCAGATAAGTTTTTCCTGAAAGAGTTTGAAACGTGACAAAAGTGGACGTTTTTCCTATATCCTGAACTCGTCATCCTCCTCAACTTCTCCTCCTCAGAAAAAGGAACACGTCATGACCAAGAAAACCCTGACCATCGCCCTTCTCTCCCTGGCCGTTTTTGTTGCCGTTCCTCTCAGTGCCATGGCCTGGCCGCATGCCTATCCTGCCGCCCCTCAGCTGAGCCAGGAGCAGGTAGCGCAGATGGACAAGCTCTATGATGAGCACCGCGCCGCCGCGGCTCCTCTGTATGAACAGCTTGCGCAGAAAAGAATGGAACTGCGCGCTCTCGCTCCCAACCCCAACGTCAAGCCTGAAGAGCTGAAGGCCCTCACCGCCGAAATTTCCGCGCTGCATGAAAAAATCCGCGTGCTCAATCAGAGCTTCTACGACAGCCTGGACAAGGCCGGTCTGCCCTGCTACGGCTACGGTTACGGCCGTCACGGCGGCTTCCACGACCGCGGTTATGACGGCTACGGCCATCGTCACGGCGGCCACGGCTGCGCGTACTGGCGCTGAGTTCTGCGCCTGATGTAAGTTCCGCCTCTTGCCGTTCCAGTCCCTTCATCCTATGATGAGGGGACTTTTTTTATCGCCAAGGCAGCAAAGCTCTGCCCGCATCTCTTTCACGGAGCTCGTTATGAAACTGAAAGAACTCATCCTCAGTGCCCGGACCTGCCGCCGCTTCAAGGGCAACAGACGTCTCTCTTCCGAAACGCTGGCGGAACTTGTGGACCACGCGCGCCTTTCCGCCTCTGCCCGCAACATGCAGGTGCTGCGCTTCATCACCGTCGCCGACACCGCCGTCTGCGAGGCGCTCAACGGACTCATCGTCATGGGCGGCTCCCTTACGCCTGAACAGCGGGCCACTGCCGAACAGCATCCGGGAGGCTTCATCGTCATTGCAGGCCCCGCGGATATGAACGACTTTGCCCTGATGGATGTGGGCATAGCGGCCCAGAGCATCAATCTCGCCGCATGTGAGGCAGGCCTTGCCTGCTGCATGATAGGCGCCGTCAAAAAAGACGAGGCTGCGGCACTTCTCGGCCTGCCGGAAGACCTGCGCATCCGCCTTGTGCTGGCTCTCGGCGAACCTGATGAAGTCCGCCGCGTCGTGGAACGCCGTCCCGACGGCAAACTCACCTATTACCGCGACGAAAAGGATGAGCACTGCGTGCCCAAGATAACGCTGGAAGAGGCCGTCATCCTCAAGAAATAGCTTCCCCGGCCCGCGCCTTTCCGCGGGCTTTTTCATGCCCGAAGTTCTCATGGCATTTTTTTTAAAAGCGTGCTACTTCTTTTCAAGTAACACGTTTTATTTTTTTGTGCTACTTTTCCTCTGCTTCAGGAGTCTTCATGAAACGCATGTTCCCCGGGCTGCTTCTTGCCCTGCTTCTTCTCCCCGCCGCGGCGGGAGCCGGAACCGTCACCGACATGCGCGGCGTCGCCGTCGAGGTGCCTGACGAGCCCATGGCCGTAGCCACCATCGACGACGGATTCGTGGAAGAAGTCATGACGCATCTTGGCGTCATCGACCGCGTCAGGGCCATAGGCTCCTGGTCCATGAAGCGCGATTATCGCTACACCATACCTTCGCGCTCCGGAGAAAGCCATGAGTACCGGGGATGGAGCACCATGAAGTACCTCCATCCCTGGCTGAACGACCTTCCCTGCGTCAATTCCCCGCAGGGAAACATCATCAGCTACGAGACGCTGGCTGCGGTCGAGCCGGACGTGGTGATACTCCGGGCAGGCGACACCACGGTCGGCACGGACAGGGAAAAGGTACAGAAGACCATCGACACCATCGAGGCGCTGGGCTTTCCGCTGATCGTGCTCTATTCGCCCACCTGGTTCCGCTCTTCCGACCTGTCCGGCATGAAGACGGAAGCGGGCATCATCGGAGAACTTTTCGGACAGAGGCAAAAGGCCGAAGCGCTGGCCGACAGTCTGGCACGGACTGAAACCCTGATACGCGAACGCACAGCCGACATTACAGAGAAGGAAAAAGTCTCGGTGCTGCTTTTCGGTCTCCGGCCCGATGTCAGAAAAAAAGGCGGCGCAGGCACCGTCCACGGCACGGACACGCCGGAATCCTACATCATGGAAAACGTGGTTCATGCAAAAAACGCCTATCGGGGCGGCGGCTCCGGCGTTCCCATGAGCGCTGAACAGGTCTATGCCTGCGACCCGGACGTCATCGTGCTTCCCACGGCCAACGGCTACCACCCTCCGCGCGAACTCTATGAAGCCCCCTGGTATGAGACGCTTCAGGAACTCCGGGCCGTCAAGGCGCGCCGGGTCTATGCCCTGCCATGGACGCCCATGAACGCATCCCGCAGGCTGGAATATCCCCTCGACATGCTCATCATCGCCAAGGCCGCCTATCCTGAGCGCTTTGCCGACATCAGCGTGTACGCCTTCGCCCTGCGCTTCTATCAGGATGTTTACGGCGTTGACGAAGAGACGGCCCGCGGCCTGCGCAGCACGCAACTTCTCGACTGGATGGCCGAA
>CASFUJ010000107.1 GCA_949297645.1 uncultured Desulfovibrionaceae bacterium | reverse complement strand
CTGTTCGTGAGAAAGATAAAAAAGTTCCTTCATGGCATCCTCCCTATGCCGACAATAAGAACTTTTTATCCTTTTGGCAATTAATGAGTCCTGAGACTAAGTAGAACTAAACGTACTAAGGAGGTTTTCCATGGTCAGAAAACTGGGTATCGCGTTACTGGGGGCTCTTTTGGTATGCGCCGGCAGTGTGAACAACGGCTTTGCGGCGGAAAAAATCCTTAAAGTCGGCGTAGGCGACGCCATTGATTCGGACGCCGGGGTATTTGCTCAGAAATTCAAAGAGATTGTGGAACAGAAAACCAAAGGCGCCGTGGAGGTGCAGATTTTCCCCAACTGCTCGCTGGGCGATGAAGGCGAAATGTTCCAGAACGTGCGTCGCGGCACTTTGGACATGACGTGCATAGGCGTGGGCAACGCCGTACCTTTTGTTTCTCCCCTCGGCGTGTACACGCTCCCGTATCTTCTCACGAACGATGAAGAAGTGGTCAAGGCCACCACGGGCGAGATGTTCGAATACTTCAACAATGCAGCCATCAATCGCGGCGGCGTGAGAATTCTCGGCCACTGCTACACCAACTTCCGCCATCTGACCAACTCCGTCAGGCCCGTGACAAAGCTGGAAGACGTGAAGGGGCTCAAGATTCGCGTTCCTGCAAGCAAAATCAACGTGGCCACCTATCAGGCCTGGGGCGCCAACCCTGTCCCCATGGGCTGGGCCGAGACGTTCACCGCTCTTCAGCAGGGCGTGGTCGATGGTCAGGACAACCCCTATGTGGTCAACTATACCACGAAGATTCATGAAGTTCAGAAGTATCTGACGGAAGTGCATCATCAGTACTCTCTCCAGCCGCTGTTCATCGGCGAAAAGCATTTCAAGAAGATGAGCCCCGAGCTTCAGACCGTGCTGACGGAAGCCGGCATGGAAGCGCAGATGTACATCCTCGAATGGCAGAAGGAAAACAGCGTGAAGGCGCGCGATGCCATGGCCGCGGCCGGCATGCAGATAAGCACTCTTCAGGACGAAGCCGAATGGGAAAAGCGCGCCCGGGCCGTCTGGCCTGAATTCTACGACTTCGTCGGCGGCAAGGAAGTCATCGACATGGTGCTCACGGCCATAGCAAAATAATCGAACAGGGAGAGCATGTGTTTTCATGCTCTCCTTTTCTTTTCCGGTAAATGGAGTCAATATGACCGCGCAAGTCGTATATCGGATTCTGGACAGACTGGAAGGATACCTGAGTCAGGCGCTTCTTGTTTTCTTCGTATGCGTCATATTTGCCCAGACTGTTCTTCGCAGCTGCTTCGACATCGTTCTTCCGTGGACTGAGGAAATCTCAAGATTCTCATTCGTATGGTTCGTCTTCTTCGGCGCGTCTTTTGCGGCCAGGCTGTGCGCCCATAACAGAGTGACCATTCAGTTCAAGCTCTTTCCGGAATGGGTAGGGAAATTCTCCATGCTCATTACGGATATCATCTGGATAGTCTTCAACTGCATGATGATAAAGATGAGTCTTGTCATCATTGCCGATATGCACGAATTCCCCTATCTTTCGCCGGCCATGGAAATATCCATGGAATATGTGTACTGGATATTCCCCATCGCCTTCGGGCTGATGAACGTGCGTATTCTTCAGGTGAATTATATAAAATTCATTCTCAAGCAGGAAATTGAGGACCCCGACAAGGTCGATGCCGAGGCCTATGAGGATCTCTCTGTCTCCTGTGCTCCTGTGGAACTTCCCGGGGAAAAGAAGGAAGGAGGCTCGAAATGACCGCTCCCGTACTGCTTTTCAGTGCTTTCGGTGTACTGCTGCTCATGGGAGCGCCCATCACTCTGGCGCTTTCCGCTTCCGCCGCCCTTACCTATATTTTCGTGGGACAGGAACTGACCACCCTCGTGCAGATTGCCTTCTCATCAGTCAACAGCTTTCCCATCATGGCTCTGCCCGCCTTCGTTCTTGCCGGTGCTCTCATGGAAAGCGCCGGAATCTCCCGCCGCATCGTGGGCGTGGCCGAACATATGATAGGCCGCATGAACGGCGGTCTCGCCGTGACGACCGTGCTGGCCTGCGTGTTCTTCGGCGCCATCTCCGGTTCCGGCCCGGCCACCACGGCCGCCGTGGGCATGCTCATGATTCCGGCCATGGTCAGGCGCGGCTATGCCAAGGACTATGCGGCAACGGCCGTCGCCACGTCAGGCGGTATAGGTATCATCATTCCGCCAAGCATCCCCATGGTCATCTACGGTGTGTGCGCTCAGGCGTCCATTACCAAGATGTTTCTCGGCGGCGTCATCCCCGGTCTGGTCTTCGCCTTCTCCCTCATCATCGTGCATCTGATTCTCTGCCGTGGAAAAGACCTGACCCAGGGCATGGAAGCCTTCTCTCTCGCCGGACTCATAAAAAGCCTGAAGGACGGATTTTTCGCCATCATGGCCCCCGTCCTCATTCTCGGCGGTATCTACAGCGGTATGTTCACCCCCACGGAAGCCGCCATCGTGGCCATCTTCTATACGCTGTTCGTGGGCATCTTCATCTACAAGGAACTCTGCTTCAGCGCCTTTTTGAAGTCCCTTGAGACGACCTGCTGGATTACGGGGCGAGTTCTCATCATCATGTTCGCCGCCTACTCCTTCGGCCGCCTTCTCGTTCAGTATCAGATTCCCACAGTCATTGCCGAAGGCATGCTTTCCATCTCCAGCAGCCCTGTGGTCATCTGGGGCATGGTCATCGCCTTCCTTATTTTCCTCGGCATGTTCATGGAGACTCTCGCCATCATCATGCTCGTCACTCCCGTTCTTCTGCCCGTCATGACGAGTATCGGCGTGGACCCCATACACTTCGGCGTCGTTCTGGTCTGCTGCTGCGCCATCGGCTTCTCCACACCTCCCCTAGGGGAAAATCTCTTCGTGGCCTCCGGCATCTCCGGAGTAACTCTGGAAAGACTGTCGGCGCGGGCCCTGCCCTTCTGCGCCATGAACATTCTGGCCATCATCCTCATGGCCGCATTCCCCCAGATTATTCTCTGGCTGCCTAATCTTTAAAAAGCAATGAGGGGAACCTTCCTCCGGCAGGAGACGTTGTCGCACGCAGTGAAGCGCCATCCGGTTTCCGCCGTCCCCCCTGCGCTCCGTTCAGTTCCGGTGTGTACGCGGTACCGAAAAACGCGTCATCCCGCCGGCATGATGCATGTTTTTGACCGTCTCATATTTTATAAAATATTTTATAAAATATATTGACAAATCCCCATACCCCGGCATAGTTTGATCTCACCACAAAGAACCATAGTTCCTGTAAGGAGGAAACCTCATGGAATTTCTGAAGAAAGCTACCAAAAGCACTGAGCAGAACAGCCAGGAAGCCCGCGATGTCGTCCTCAAGGTTCTTGCAGACATCAAGGAAGGCAGGGAAGAAGCCGTTCGTGAACTGGCCCGCAAGTTCGACAAATGGGAAGGCGATTTTGTTCTCAGTGAAGAAAAGAAGAAAAAACTGATTGATTCCGTGCCCGAACGGGTGAAGCAGGACCTTCAGTTTGCTCATAAGCAGGTTTCCACCTTTGCCAGAGCACAGAGGGAAAGCCTGAAAGAATTTGAAACGGAAGTGACGCCCGGCATCCGCCTCGGTCAGAAAATCATCCCCATGGACGTGGCCGGCTGTTACGTTCCCGGCGGCCGCTTCGCTCACGCCTGCTCCGCCATCATGAGCGTCGCCACGGCCAAGGCTGCCGGGGTGCCCTTCGTCATTGCCGCCACTCCGCCCCGCGGCGACTCCATCGACCCCGCCGTGTGCTATGCCATGGAAATTTCCGGCGCGGACATTATTCTGGAAATGGGCGGTATTCAGGCCATTGCCACCATGGCATACGGTCTGTTCACCGGTAAGCCCGCCAACATCCTCGTCGGCCCCGGCAACGCCTTCGTAGCTGAAGCCAAAGCCGTACTGAACGGCACAGGCCACTGCGGTATCGACGTGTTTGCCGGTCCCACCGAATCCGGTATCATCGCCGATGAAACCGCCGACCCCATGACTGTCGCCATCGACCTTGTGTCCCAGGCTGAACACGGCTACAACTCTCCTGTGTGGCTGTTCACCACCAGCCGCGAACTCGGTGAAAAGGTAGCCGAACTCATGCCCAAGCTCTGCCAGGACATGCCGAACCCCGACGTGCCCGCCACCGCCTGGGCCGACTACGGCGAAATCATCCTCTGCGAAGACCGCGAGGAAGCGGCGCGCGTATCCGACCTGTACGCTCCCGAACACATTCAGGTCATGGCCAAGGACCTTGACTGGTGGACCCACCGTCTGCGCTGCTACGGCTCCATGTTCCTCGGCGAAGGCAGCACCGTGCCCCAAGGCGACAAGTGCTCCGGTACCAACCACATTCTGCCCACCAAGAAAGCCGGTTACTTCAGCGGCGGCCTGAACGTCCATAAGTTCCTCAAAATCTGCACCTATCAGGAAATATCGAAGGAAGCCAACGACATCATCAGCCCCGTGGCCTCCCGCCTCTCCCGCGTGGAAGGCATGGAAGGCCATGCCCGCGCCTGTGACTGGCGTCTGACGAAGTTCTTCCCCGAAAGGGAATGGGACTTCCATGTGTATAGGCATCCCAAGTACTGATGAATGACGTTTCCGGACCGGTGTCTGCCGGTCCGGAAAACCTCAGGTCTTTTATCAAGGGAGTAAGAGCATGCTTGTTTTCAAAAAAGATTTTACGCAACAGGAACCGATTCCGGAAAAAGCCGTCGAAAAAGCCGTTGAAGTTCTCCGTTCCGGAAGACTGCATCGTTACAATCTGCTGCCCGGTGAAAAAGGACTGGTGTGCGAGCTGGAAGAGAAGTTTGCCGCCTACATGGGAACGAAATACTGTCTGGCCTGCGCTTCCTGCGGTTCCGCTCTGTTTCTGGCGCTGAAAAGTGCCGGTGTGCGTCCCGGCGATAAAGTACTCTGCAATGCCTATACCCTGGCTCCCGTACCCGGAGCCATCGAACACTGCGGAGCTCAGACCGTTCTTGTGGACATTCTCGACGACTATACCGTGGACACGGACGACCTTGCGGCCAAGGCCGAATCTTCCGGAGCCCGTTTCTTCATGCTGTCCCACATGCGCGGCCACATCGCCCACATGGACAAAGTGATGGAAGTGTGCGACCGCTTCGGCCTCGTCCTCATCGAAGACTGCGCCCATACCATGGGAGCCTCCTGGAACGGCAGGAAGAGCGGCACCTTCGGCAAGGTGGCCTGCTACAGCACCCAGACCTACAAGCACATGAACTCCGGCGAAGGCGGCCTTCTGGTCACCGATGACGATGAGGTCATTGCCAGAGCCATCATTCATTCCGGCTCCTACATGATTTACGGAACGCACACGTCCAGACCTCCCATGGAAGCCTTTGAGGAAGTGAAGTGGGTCACCCCGAACTTCTCCCTGCGCATGGACCATCTGCGCGCGTCCCTGCTTCTTCCGCAACTGGAGAATCTGGACAGACAGTGTTCCCGCTGGAACACGCTGTACAATCACACGGAAAAGCTGCTCAGGGACATTCCCGGTATCAGCTGCCCGCTCCGCGACCCTCGTGAGTATTATGTGGGAAGCTCCATCCAGTTCAACATCGACGGAGTTTCGGTTGACTTCATCAGGAAGTTTCTGGCGGAAACCGCCGCCCGCGGCGTTCAGATAAAGTGGTTCGGCAACGACGTTCCCGTCGGATTCACCAGCAGCTATGACAGCTGGCGCTATATTCCCGACCTGCCCGAGCTGAAGAACACGAAGAAAGTCCTGGCGACCATGTGCGACATGCGTCTGCCGCTGACGTTCACCACCGAGGACTGCGACCTTATTGTCGCCATCATCCGCGAAGTTCTTACCGAACTTCAGAACTAGCCTTCTCCCTGCCCATCAATTTTCTCAGGAGTCAGTCATGAATCTCGCGAAATTCCCCCGCCGCGGCTATGTAAAGGAAGCTACTCCCATCGAATATCTGCCCAACTTCTCCAAAGCTCTGGGCAACAAGGTGAATATCTACATCAAGCGTGACGACCTGCTTCCCGGCTGCGCCGGCGGC
>CASFUJ010000106.1 GCA_949297645.1 uncultured Desulfovibrionaceae bacterium | reverse complement strand
GGGAATATTCCACCATCACCACGCAATCGGCCCCCTCGGGCAGCATGCCGCCCGTCAGTATGCGGGCCGTCTGTCCTTCCCCGATGGAAAGCCCGGGCGCCCGGCCCATGGGACAATCCCCCACACATTCCAGCAGCGCCGGAGAGCCTTCCTGCGCTCCGAATACGTCCCGCGCGCGGACGGCGTATCCGTCCACCGTGGAGCGGTCGAATCCCGGCAGATCTTCAGGAGCTGACCAGTCCCGCGCGAGGTAGCGGCCCGCACATTCATCCAGAGGTACGCTCTCTTCCGCAAGCGGCTCAAAGGTTCCGATGAGCGACAACACCTCTTCCACGGATTTCAAGGTAAGGAAGGACTTCATGACTGCTCCTGCGTATGAAATGATATTGTTCGACTATAGTCTTTTGAAGAAAAAAGAAAAGGTGCCGTTATGCCCCTCATCATGGGCGACATGACTTTCTTTTGCCCGTATTTTTGTTTTTTTATTCAGTTATAACACCGTCAAGGATGATACTTTTGAAATGAAAAGCCGTTTGTACCCGACGTGTCAGGTCTTCACCATTGCCCACAGCGGATTTTTATGATAATGTGAAATGAGGATTTCTTCTCCGGAAGACTCGACTATGGCACAACAGGCCATTTCAAAATACTTGTGCCATGGCCTTCATGCCGTTTCAAAACAACATGCCTGCGAAACGGAAACGGAAAACAGCGAAGGGCCCCTTGAAACACCTGAACAGAAGCATGCTGGAACAGCTTACGCTGCGCTGGGAAGCATGGGAAACGGAAGCCACGACCACGGCAAAGAAGATTGTCCGCGCAAGGCTTCACCTGCTCTTCCTGCTCATCCGTTACGGCGGTCTCCGCCTCGGGGAGGCTCTGGGACTGAACGTGCGTGAGGCCGTGGATACCGTCACCGGCATGGTGCACATTCCCGCCCCCGGCGACCGGGACGTGCTGCTTCCCATCTCCTGCATGAAGCATATCCGGCGTATTCTGAGTCTGCCGGAAGCGGAAAGCGCTGATTTTCTGCGCTTCGACCAGGGTTTCGTGCGCCGGAAATTCTACGCCGTGGCCGAAGGCATGGGACTTGCCCCGGGCATGGCCGGTCCCCGCGCCATCCGCTACGCCCGGGGGCTGGAACTTCTGGAACTGCATGTGCCCTTCAATGTGGTGCAGGCCTTCCTCGGTCAGCAGAAATCCTCCCAGGTGGCGGAATTTCTCGACTTCGCCGGAGGTGAAGCCAAGCGCCTCGTGTGCGGAAGCACGCAGGGCGGTGCGGACGAAGAGACGGACAACACCTTCATCGGCATCGTCACCGGCATGAAGACGGGCGTCCGCTCGGCAAGCGTGGAAGTCACCACCTTTTCCGACCTTGTCATCACGGCCCTGCTCGATCTGCGGGAGTTCACGGCCATGGAGCTGCACCTCAACCAGGTGGCCACCGTGGCCATCGACCCGGAGCGTATCATACTTTCCACGGAAAAAACGCCGGGGAGTCTTCAGGGACCCGTACGGGCCACCGTGGTCTCTCTGCATCAGGACGCCGTGGAAAGTTTCCTTCTTCTGGAACTTCCGGATGGAGAGAAGGTAAGCACGGTACAGGAAACCGCGTTTCTCTCCCGCCTCAGACTCCATCAGGGAAGCAGGGTCTGTCTGGGCTTTCCCGCTCGGGGAGTCCGGCTCTACCCGGACTGACGTCAACACCGCCCCTCCCCTTCCCGGAGGGGTGCAAACCCAAGGAGCATTCCCATGAACAACCTCGGCAAAACTCTTTTCGGAGCCCTGCTCGTCCTCTCCTGCGCCCTTCCCGCTCAGGCCGAGGACAGCCTGATGATGGCCACCACCACGAGCACCCAGGACTCCGGCCTTCTGGAATACCTCGTTCCCACCTTCAAGGAACAGACCGGCATCGACCTGAAGTGGGTGGCCGTAGGTACCGGCAAGGCCCTTGAAATCTCCAAGAACTGCGACGCCGACGTACTGCTCGTGCATGCCCCGGACGTGGAAAAGAAGTTCATTGAAGACGGCTACGGCATCGACCGCCGCCAGATCATGTACAACGACTTCGTTATCGTGGGCCCCAAGGCCGACCCTGCGAAAATCGCGGGCAAGACCACGGCCGAAGCGCTGAAGGCCATCTATGACGCCAAGGCCGGATTCGTCAGCCGCGGCGACAAGTCCGGCACCCACTCCGCCGAGCTCGCCCTGTGGAAGAAGTCCAGTCTGAACCCCGACAAGGAATCCTTCTACATCTCCGCCGGTCAGGGCATGATGGCCACGCTGGCCATAGCCGCCGAAAAGGGCGCCTACGCCCTCACCGACCGCGGCACCTGGATCAAGTACGACAACCAGCAGGGCGAAGGCAATCCTCTCACCATCGTGGTGGAAGGCGACTCCGCTCTGTTCAACCAGTACAGCGTCATCACCACCAACCCCGCCATGTGCCCCAACGTCAAATCGAATCTGGCCGGCCAGTTCGAAGACTGGTGGGTGAAGCCCGAAACCCAGAAGCTCATCGAAGACTACAAGCTGGAAGGCAAGCAGCTCTTCTTCCCCAACGCCGGTAAGTAAAACGCCGTGCGGGCCGGGAAACCGGCCCGCATTCCTTTTTTTCTGCGCAGGTACCCATGGGATATTTCAGCGACGGCATGAACAAGGCGCTCGACCTGCTTCTGCACATGGACGACGCCACCTTTTCCGCCATAGAAGCGACCCTCACCTCCACAAGCTGCGCCCTTGTCATCGCCATGATTCTGGGGCTGCCGCTGGGCTTTTTGCTCGGCTACACCACCTTTCCGGGCAAAAAATTTCTGCGCCTTGTCTCCGACACGCTGCTGGCCTTTCCCACGGTGCTCATCGGTCTCATCGTGTATGTGTTCATCACCTACCGCGGCCCCCTCGGGCAGTTCGGGCTGCTGTTCACGCTGCCGGGCATGGTCATAGGTCAGAGCATACTCGCCCTGCCCATCATCGTGTCCTGGACGGCGCAGGCCGTGGAAAGCCTCGACGGGCGCTGCCGGCAGACGCTGCTCACCCTCGGAGCCGCGCCCATGCAGGTGGCCCTGCACACCATCCGTGAAATACGCTACGACCTCGGCATGGTCTGCGTCACGGCCTTCGGCCGCGTGGTCACGGAAGTGGGCGTGGCCATGATGCTCGGCGGCAACATCCGCTATTCCACACGCACCATGACCACGGCCATCTCTCTGGAAACCAGCAAGGGCGAATTCGCGCAGGGCATAGCCCTCGGCCTGGTGCTTCTGCTCATCGCCTTTCTGGTCAACACACTTCTGGCCTGGTTCAGGCGCAGGGGGCGCGCATGAGCATTCTTTTTGAAGCGCATAATCTGTGCAGACGATACGGCGGCATCACCGCGCTGCATCTTCCCTTCTTTTCCATGGAAAAAGGGGAGATTGTAGCGCTCACCGGCAGAAACGGCAGCGGCAAGTCCACGCTGCTGCGCCTGCTGGCCTTTCTGGAAAAGCCCACCTCCGGCACGCTGCGCTACGGCGGCGATACGGAGGACCCCCGCCGGGAAATCACGCTTCTTCTGCAGGAGCCGTATCTCATGAAGGCCTCCGTGTTCTGGAACGTGACGCTCGGCCTGCGGCTCCGCGGCGCGGGAAAGGAGGAGCAGAGGAAAGGCTACCTCGAAAGCATGACGGCTGTGGGCTTCATGGAGCCGGAACGCATGGCCCTGCGCGGCCCGGGAGAACTGTCCGGCGGCGAGCGTCAGCGCATCGCTCTGGCCTCGCGTCTCATCCTCTCTCCCTCCGTGCTTCTGCTTGATGAACCCACTTCCAATGTTGACGAAGCGAGCGAAAAAGCCATACTCAATGTTGTACGCTCTCTGAGCGCCCGCGGCGTGAGCATCGTGTGTGCCACGCACGACAGGGACATTCCCCCCGCCCTCGGGGCGAGGGAGATTGCCATCGTCAACGAAAAGCCCTGACAAAGGGCCCGGTCACCCGCACATCAACCGTATCCGTACAAAGTCTGGAGAACATCATGCGCATCGTTGCCGTATCCACCAGTGCCCGCAAGGGTGAAAAGAAAGTCAACCAGCCGCAGGTGACGCTTGTGGCCAATCACGGCGTGGAGGGCGACGTCCATGCCGACGGCACCCACCGTCAGCTCAGCCTGCTGGCCATGGAGGACATCGAATACATGCGCTCCATGGGAGCCGACGTGCATCCCGGCGACTTTGCCGAAAACATCACCACCGAAGGCGTGGAACTCCACACCTGTCCCCTCGGCACCCGCTTCACCATCGGCGACGACATCGAACTCGTGCTCACCCAGATAGGCAAGGAATGTCACATGGGCTGCGCCATCCGTCAGCAGGTGGGCGACTGCATCATGCCCAGAAGAGGCGTGTTCTGCCGCATCATCAAGGGCGGTGTGGTGAAGCCGGGCGACAGCTTCCGCGTCAGCTTCCGCCCCCAGGTTCTTCCCATCGCATGACGTTCCGAGGCTCCCATGTCTGACTTCTCCCATCTCGACGCCTCCGGCGCCCCCCGCATGGTGAATGTGGGCGCAAAGGCCGAAACGAAGCGCACGGCCATTGCCCGGGCCGTGGTGGAGCTGAACGCCCACACGCTGGAACTTCTTAAGAAAAAGGCCCTGCCCAAGGGCGACGTGCTCACCGTGGCGCAGGTCGCGGGCATCATGGCGGCCAAGCGCACGTCCGAGCTGATTCCCATGTGCCACACTCTGGCCCTCACCCATGCCGACGTGCGCTTTCAGGTACGGGATGAACCGCCGTCCGTCCTGCTTGAAGCCTCGGCAAGCACCACGGGACGCACAGGCGTGGAAATGGAGGCCATCATCGCGGCTCAGGTGGCCGCGGCCACCATCTACGACATGGTCAAGGCCGTGCAGAAGGACGTGGTCATACGCGACGTGCGTCTCATTCTCAAATCCGGCGGCAAAAGCGGCCTTTTCAAGACCGACGCGCCTCTGCTCTTTGCCGTGGAGGACGCGCCTCTGCCTGCTCCCCGTCCGGAGCCCGAGGCATGGAAAGGCGAAGGCCTCGCCGTGGCCTGCATCACCCTGTCCGACAAGGGATATGCCGGAGAGCGCGTGGATGAAAGCGGTCCGGCCCTGCTGGACATGCTCTCCGAACTTTCGCCCGCACGCCGTCAGCTCTTTCTGCTGCCCGACGACCCCCGCGCCCTGCGCAAACTCGTCAGGGAGCTCGCCGCCTCGGGCTGGGGACTCATCGTCACCACCGGCGGCACCGGCCTCTCCCCGCGCGATTTCACGCCGGAAGCCCTGCTGCCCGTACTCGAACGCCGCCTGCCCGGCTTTGAGCAGGTCATGTTCGCCGAAGGTCTGGCCCATACGCCCCGCGCCGTACTGTCCCGCTGCCTTGCCGGCACGCTGGGGCAGACCATGCTCATCGCTCTGCCCGGAAGCCGTCGTGCCGCGCAGGAAAATCTTGCGGCCCTGCTGCCCGTGCTGCCCCACGCGCTGGAAAAGCTCGGCGGCGACATGAGCGACTGCGGAAGGAGCTGACACCATGCCGGAACAGAACGGAGAACATCCCGCGCTCCTTACCGACGGGCACGGCAGAACGGTGCGTTATCTGCGCATTTCCGTCACCGACCGCTGCAATCTCTGCTGCCGCTACTGCCGGGACGACAGCGTGCCCTTCATTCCGCACGAGAACATTCTGCGCTTTGAGGAAATCGAACAGGTCATTGAAACGGCGGCGGCGCTCGGCGTGCACAAATTGCGTTTCACCGGCGGGGAACCTTTTGCCAGAAAGGGCTTCCTCGAATTTCTGGTCAACATCCACCGGCGCTTTCCGCAGATGGCTCTGAAACTGACAAGCAACGGCACGCTGCTGGAGCCTGCGCTGGAAACGCTTAAAGAACTCGGCGTTTCCGTCAACCTCTCCCTTGATACGCTGGAGAGGGAAAAATACGCCGCCATTACCGGCAAAGACATGCTCCCCACGGTGCTGGAGAACATGCACAGGATGCTGGAGCTCGGCATTCCGCTGAAAATCAACGCCGTGGCCATGCGCGGCGTCAACGACGACGAACTTCCCGCTCTGGCGTCTCTCGCCATGGAATGGCCTGTGGACGTCCGCTTCATCGAGTTCATGCCCATGGG
>CASFUJ010000105.1 GCA_949297645.1 uncultured Desulfovibrionaceae bacterium | reverse complement strand
CGTCGTTTTCGTTGTCGGGCCAGCCGAGGGCGGTGATGTAGTTGGCGAGGGCGTCGAACCACACATAGCTCACATAGTCCTTGTCGAAGGGCAGTTCAATGCCCCAGGTCAGGCGGGACTTGGGACGGGAGATGCACAGATCCTCGAGAACGCCGCCTTCAAGCATGGCGAGCACCTCGTTGCGGTAGCGCTCGGGCCGGATGAAGTCGGGATTGTCGAGAATGTACTGCCGGAGCTGGTCCTGATATTTGGACATCTTGAAGAAGTAGTTCTTCTCGCTGATGTATTCGGGCTTGGTCTGGTGCTGGGGGCAGAGGCCGTTTTCCAGTTCCTTCTCGGTATAGAAGCGCTCGCAGCCGTAGCAGTAGTGGCCGCCGTATTCGCCGAAATAGATGTCGCCCTTGTCGTAGAGGCGCTGGAAGAGCGCCTGCACGGCCTTCTTGTGGGCCGGGTCGGTGGTGCGGATGAAGCCGTCGTTCTCGATGCCGAGCTTGGGCCACAGGTTGCGGAACACGCCGGAAATGTCGTCCACGAAGGCCTGCGGGGTGACGCCCGCGGCGGTGGCGGCCTTCACGATTTTGTCCCCGTGTTCATCGGTGCCGGTCTGCATGCGGGCGTTTTCCCCGAGCATGCGGTGGAAGCGCTTGAGCGTGTCGGCCACGATGGTGGAATACGCGTGACCCAGATGAGGGCGGGCGTTGACATAGTAGATGGGCGTGGTGATGTAGTAGCTTTTCACGGGAACTCCTGTTTAGAGCGCGTCGATTTTTGAAAAGGTGTTTCCGCCCGCACGCGCGGTGCAGGCCGGGGCATGTTCGCGGGAAGAATCTTACCGGGAAGACAGCTCCGGGGCATCCGGGGCGGGGCGCTCCTTCTGTTCGCGCACGGGCCGGGAGCGACGGCTTTTGTCGTGCGTATCCTGATGGCGGTGCGGGCGCTTGCGCTTGTGCGTCGCCTCTTCGGAATTCATCATGCTGGGCTCGTGGGAAACGGCGGGCGCGTTCTCCACGACTTCGAGGTCGGCAAGGTCGTCGTCCAGCGTTTCCGGCGCGGCGGAGAACACCATCATGTTGCCGGAAGGCTGCTGTTTCTGTTCCTTTGCGGCCGCGGAGGGCGCGCCTTCGCTCCTTGTGGGATTCAGCGCCTGCCAGTCCTCGAGACTCATTTCCGTTTCCTGTCCGCCGTCCGGCAGGACGACCACGGAATTGCGGAACATGTTGCTGCGGAGCACGCGCATGGGACCTTCGCTGGTCTGGTAGCGCTTGCCGAGCTTGGGACAGCTTCTGTGGAAGGCGTCGTAGTTTTCCTGCTCATAGCTCAGGCAGCATAAAAGGCGCCCGCAGATGCCGGAAATTTTCGCGGGATTGAGAAAGAGGTTCTGCTCCTTGGCCATCTTGATGGTCACGGGGGCGAACTTGTGCAGGTAACGGCGGCAGCAGCACACCATGCCGCAGTTGCCGAGAGCGCCCAGCATCTGCGTTTCGTGGCGCACGCCTATCTGGCGAAGCTCGATGCGGGTGCGGTACTGCCGCACGAGGTCCTTCACGAGGTCGCGGAAGTCGATGCGCGTGGGCGCGGTGAAGAAGAAGACCATCTTGCTGCGGTCGAAAAGGATTTCCACGTCCACGAGCTTCATGTCCAGCTTGCGTTCCGCAATGCAGCGGCGGCAGAACTGATGAGCTTCACGGGAGAGAAGCGCGTTGTCCTGCGCGGCGCGGCGCTCCTCTTCGCCGGCGCGGCGGGCCGTGGGCATGGCCGCGGAGGGCTCTTCCTCTCCCTCGCCTTCCTCGCTTTCCGCGCCGCTCATGCTCTGCGCCGCGGCGTTGGCCGCCCGGAGACTCTGTTCCAGTTCTTCCTGCCAGGGCCGCTGCCAGACCACCTGTCCGCAGTTCAGACCGCGTTCCGTCATGACCATGGCGCTTTCGCCCACGGCGAGGGGAAAATCGTCCTTCGCGTCGAACACACAGGCGAGAACCTGCCCGTACTGGCTGAAGCGTATGCCGATTGTTTGTTTCATGTGTATGAGGGAAAGTTTGAATATGAAAAAGGGCGGGCTTGCCCGCGAAGAATAACCTCTGGAAGATATCCCCCGCGCAAAACTCTTGTCAATGCCAAACCGCGCCCGCCGCCCGCGGGCCGGGTGTTTTCGTCGCGTCCCGGGGGGAGAATTTCCGGCAGATGAGACCGGTCTTCCCGGACGGCAGCGGAAATGTTTCTGCGAACGGTTTTGCCTTCTGTCGGTCGTCGTTCCCCTCCGCCCAAGACTTCACGGCTGAGGCACGGGAAGAAAGGGAAACTGTTTTGCCTTCTGTCGGTCGCCGTCCCCCTCCGCCCCGCGGGAGTTCCCGGCCGGGTGTGAACGAAAACGGCCCGGAGCATGTCCGGGCCGCAGGAATCGTCAGAAGGCCTGAGCGGTATCAGCGCTCTTTTCTTCCGGCAGCGTCACCGTCACGCTCTGGAGAATGGACGCGCTTTTTCCTGCCGGAATATCCAGCAGCCAGACATAGCGGGCATCTTCCGGCGTCGCTTTCGGCGTGCTCTCTTCCGTGAGGCGCATGGCGCTGTTTCGCAGGATGGGAGCGGCGATTTCCACGCGCACGGACACGGGGGCGTCGTGGCTGCTGGTGATGTCCACGCTGCGCCGCCACACCTGCGTGTTCTGCGCGGTGCCTTCCTTTTCCGCAGGCAGGGAGCGCGTGCGCACGCCGAGGCGCCGGTCCGCGCCGAAGAAGATGTTTTTCTCTCCCGCCGCGAGGGAAAACACGCCCTGCGCGTTTTTTATGCCGTTCACAAAGAAGAGCGCCTGTCCTGCGGGCAGAAGCGGAACGTCGCCGGAGGCGAGAGCGGCCGTGAAGTACGCCCGCTCCTCCTGAAGGGGACGCACGAGGCGGCAGAACGAGGCCGCAAGGTCGTGGGCGGCCACGGCGCGCGTGAGCGTGCCTTCTGCGGGAACGTCCATCCTGCCGAGGTTCCAGAAGAGACCTGTGGCATGGCCCTGCGCCTGCACCGCGCTTTCGACGTCCATACTCTTCGCGGCCATGAGGTTCATGGAGCGCATGACGGGCCGCTCCTCGCCGATGACCCAGTCCGGCAGCGAGGGCGGGTTCACGCGGCGCAGGTTTTCCGCGGAGGCAAGCGTCACGTCCACATCCTTCCAGTCCGCGCCGCTCTGCTGGCGCAGAACGGCGTCCATGAGCACGCGCACCGTTCCCGTCTTCTCCTCGGCCAGCACGCGGTAGGAGGGCTGCCAGGAGGCGTCCGCCAGAGCGTAGCTCCAGCGCACGGTCAGGGGCCCGGAGGCGGCGTCCCTGACGGTAAGGGCGCAGGTCTGCACGGTATCGTTGCCGCGGCCCACGGCCTCCATGCGCGCCTCCAGCGCCCGGAGCTGCCGTTCAAGCTTTCTTTCCCGCGCGCTCAGGGCCGTGTCCCTGCCGGCAAGGTTGTCGAAATGTTCCGTGCTCTGCCTGGCCTGCTTTTCCAGCGCCTTTCCGTCTTTGGCTTCCATGGGCGGGTCGGCCCAGAACAGACGCTCGCAGGTCAGGCTTTCGCGCTCGGCCGCCACGCGGGAAAGGCCGCTTTGCACCTTTTCCCGCTTTTTTTGCAGCGCCTTCATGGCCGGGGAGGGGACAGGTTCCGTCCGGATGTGCGTCTCCTGCACAAAGCCGGAGGAAAGGGACACGGAAAGCCCGGAGGCGTCCGCGCCCGCAGGCAGGGTGAGCACGACGTTCTTTCCGGACGGGAAGGTTTCTTCTTCCGTGACCACGGCCCCTTCCGGATAGAAGGTGACGGACACGGGCTTTGCCCACACAGCGGCGGGCGAGGCGAGAAGCAGAAGAGCGAGAAGAGGTATGGTCTTTTTCATGCCTTGTCCTCCCTGAGAAGGGTGTCCAGAAAGTCGCGGCGCTTTCTGCGCTCCTCGGCCAGAAAGACGCCGGTGATGGAGGCGGGTTTTTCCATGATTTGTTCGGGCGTGCCCGAAGCAATGATGTTGCCGCCGTTTTCGCCGCCGCCGGGACCGAGGTCCAGAATGTGGTCCGCGGCCATGATGACGTCGGTATTGTGCTCGATGACCACCACCGTGGCCCCGCGCTCCACAAGGCGGTGCAGCACGCTGATGAGCTTGCCCACCTCGTGCATGTGCAGACCGGTGGTGGGCTCGTCGAGGATGTAGAGGGTACGCGGCAGGGATTTCTTGCCGAGTTCCCGCGAAATCTTGATGCGCTGCGCTTCGCCGCCGGAGAGGGTGGTGGCCGCCTGACCGAGACGGATGTAGCCGAGGCCCACGTCCTCGAGTACGCCGAGCCTGCGCTCGAGAGCCGGGTAACTTGAGAAGAATTCCCGCGCCTCGTGCACCGTGAGGTCCAGCACTTCCGAGATGTTCAAATCCTTGTAGCGCACCTCCAGCGTCTCGCGGTTGAAGCGGCGGCCCTTGCACACGTCGCAGGTGACGAAGATGTCGGGCAGAAAGTGCATTTCCACGCGAATCTGACCGTCGCCCTTGCAGGTTTCGCAGCGTCCGCCGGACACGTTGAAGCTGAAGCGGCTTGCGGTGTAGCCGCGCTTTCTGGCATCCGGCGTCATGGCGAAAATCTTGCGTATGTCGTCGAACACCTTGGTGTAGGTGGCGGGGTTGGAACGGGGCGTGCGGCCGATGGGCGTCTGGTCGATGGACACGATGCGCTCTATCTGCTCCAGTCCCTCCACGCCCTTCATGGGGCCGGGCTGTTCGGTGCGCAGGCCGCAGTGGCGCGCCACGCGGCGGTAGAGCGTGTCGATGACGAGAGAGCTCTTGCCCGAACCGGACACGCCGGTGACGCAGGTGAGAACGCCTAAGGGAATGGCGCAGTCGATGTCCTTCAGGTTGTTGGTGGTTACGCCGCGCAGGGTGAGGAACTTATCCGAGCGGCGGCGCGTTTCCGGCACGGGAATGGTGAGGTCGCCGCGAAGGTAGCGCGCGGTGAGGGAGTCGGAATGTTTGATGAGCTCCTTCACCGTGCCCGCGAACACAAGTTCGCCTCCCTGGGAGCCCGAGCCCGGGCCCATTTCCAGCACGGTGTCCGCCTCGCAGATGGTGGCTTCGTCGTGTTCCACCACCAGCACGGTGTTGCCGCGCCTCTGCAGACTGCGCAGGGTGCGGATGAGGCGTTCATTGTCGCGCGGGTGCAGGCCGATGGAAGGTTCGTCCAGCACATAGGTGACGCCCACAAGCCCGGAGCCGAGTTGCGAGGCAAGGCGTATGCGCTGCGCCTCGCCGCCGGAGAGCGTGGTCATGGAACGGCCGAGAGTGAGATATTCGAGGCCCACGTTGACCATGAAGCCGAGGCGGAAGGTAAGCTCCTTGAGGAGCGGCTCGGCGATGACGGCGTGGCGGCCCGTGAAGGAGAGGCTTTTTATCCAGTCGAGGGCGCGCTCGATGGAAAGGTTGCAGAACTCCTCGATGTTGAGCCCGTTCACGCGCACGAAGAGTGCCTCGCTGCGCAGGCGCGTGCCGTGACAGGTGGGACATTCCACCTCGTAGCTGTAGCGGCTCAGAATGTCGCTCCAGGCGTCGCCGCGTTTCATGCGCTGTTCGAGAAGGTACATGACGCCCGGCCAGTGCGCGGTGGAAAGGGCTTCCCCGCCGTCGTCGCGGTTCAGGCTGGTGCCGCCCATGAAGTTGCGGCGCAAACTTCCCGTGCGGGTGATGCCGCCGGCCTCGCCGTTGAAGAGCGCCTTTCTGGCTTTCGGGGAGAAGTCCCTGAGGGGCGTGTCCATGGTGAAGCCCTGTCTCTCGCCGAGAGCTTCCAGCGCCTTGCCGATTTTGGCCATGAAATAGGGCGAGGAGAAGGGCGCAAGCGCGCCTTTCTTCAGGGAAAGCGTCTCGTCCGGGGCGATGAGACCTTCGTCGAAGGCCACCACCGTGCCTATGCCGAGGCACTGCGGGCACGCGCCCTGCGGACTGTTGAAGGAGAAGAGCTGCGGCGAGGGCACGGGCGCGCTTACATGGCAGGCCGGGCACACGGATTCGGTGGAATGCACGATGTCGGGCTTGCCCGGCACGCTCACGATGACGCGGCCTTTGCCGTAGCGCAGAGCGAGTTCCACGGAGTCGGCAAGGCGGGTACGCATGTCTTCCTTGATGACGAGGCGGTCCACCACAAGGTC
>CASFUJ010000104.1 GCA_949297645.1 uncultured Desulfovibrionaceae bacterium | reverse complement strand
GGTCTACAGTCCAGTGGACTGTAGACAAACACTTTTCCCGCCCGAGCGGGCGTCCAGTGGACGGTTCGTGCGAGCTCAGGACTTGTTTGAGCACGTGCCTCCGCCAAGCAGCTCCCGGAGAAGCTACGAGTTTCTACAGCACCGGGTAGCAGCCGAGGATCTTGACTTCGCGCAGCTTCAGGCGCAGGCAGTTGAGGGCGGTTTGGACGGGGAGCTCGTTGACGGACTGCTCGAACTCGATGAAGAACATGTAGTCGCCGAGCGATTGCTTGGTGGGGCGCGACTGGATCAGCGACAGGTTGATGACCGCGTAGGCCACCCGCGACACGCGGGAGATGACCAGACCCTTGATGCCGTGCGGATGGAGATTGGCGTCGAACACCCGGCTCTGCGCCTTGTCCGGACATTCCAGTATCCTGTTGACCAAGGTCAGGATTTCCCTGTCCTGCTTGTCGAAATAGAGCTTCAGCGACATGTGCCTCGTACCCTGTCTGTAGATGATGGGAACGCCCCTCTCCGGCGCGCGCCGCAGACCTCGAGCGGCGTTCCTCCCGGCAAAGAGGCGACGGGTAGATATTTTGTGATAAAACGTGATTCTAAACTTTGTTACGCCAATGTGTCAATAGTGTTTTTTTTCACATTACCATTCCTTTTTCGTGCCGCCCCTTGCCGAACTCGGCGCTTGGCTCTATACTCCGGGCAATTTCTCCCGCAGGATGCGCCATGAACAAAGCAGACAGCCGAAAGAAGAATCTTCTGGAATTTCTCAACAAGCGCGGCTACGCCACCATTGAGGAACTCTCCCAGAACTTCGCCGTCACTCCGCAGACCATGCGCAGGGACATCAATCAGCTCGCCACGGAAGGCAAGGTGCAGCGCTTCCACGGCGGCGTAGGCATGCCGCTGAGCACGGAGAACATCATCTATGACGAACGCAAGCGGCTCTTTCCGGAAGAGAAACGCCGCATAGCAGAACTCGTGGCCCGTCACATTCCGGACGGGGCGTCTCTGTGCATCAACATAGGCACCACCACCGAGGCCGTAGCCGCCGCCCTTCTCGCCCACCGGAACCTGCGCGTGCTCACCAACAATCTGAACGTGGCGCGCATCTGCGCGGGCAATCCCGGATTTGAAGTCATCATCGCGGGCGGCACGGTGCGCTCCCACGACCTCGGCGTCATCGGCGCGGAAACGGAACAGTTCATCAGCCAGTTCCGCATGGATTTCGGCATCATCGGCATTTCAGGCATCGACGCGGAAGGCAATCTTCTCGACTACGACTACCGGGAGGTGTCCGTGGCAAGAACCATCATCGCCCATTCGCGCCGCGTCTTTCTTGCCTGCGACAACTCCAAGTTCGGCCGCCCCGCCATGGTGAAGGTCGGCCGCATAAATCAGCTTGAAGCCGTCTTTTCCAACGGCCCGCTTCCCGCCTACTGGCAGAACATGGTCAAGGAAACAGGAGTCAACCTCTATCTGGCCTGAGGATGCCATGCCGAGAGATATCACCCATTCCCGCCGTCAGGTCGTCGTCTTCGCGCTTCTCACCGCCGCCTGCGTGGCCTCGGACGCCATGCTCTACGTCACGCTGCCCGTGCGCTGGCAGGAAGCCGGGCTCTCTTCCCTGTGGGAAGTGGGCGTGGTGCTCTCCCTCAACCGCCTCGCCAGACTGCCCCTCAATCCCCTCATCGGAAAGCTCTATTCGCACCTCTCCACCAGAACCTGCGCCGTCTTCGCCGCCCTGCTCTCCCTTCTCATTCCGCTGGGATACGCCTTCGCCTCCGGCCTCGCGGCCTGGGCGCTGCTGCGCATTCTGTGGGGACTCGCCTGGTCGCTGCTCAAGCTCGGCGGCCTGTTCACGGTCATGGACGTGGCCGGAGAACACGACAGAGGCTATCTCATCGGGCTCTATACCGGCACCTACCGCCTCGGCAATCTGGCGGGCATGCTGGGCGGCGGTTTTCTGGCCGACGCGGCGGGCCTGCGCGTCGCCTTCTTCGCCGGGGCCGCCGTGGCCGCCCTCGCCCTGCCCATGGCGCTCTTTCTTCTGAAAAACATCCCGCCTTCGGCCAGGGCGAAGGACGCGGGAACACTGACCGTGCGCGCGGCCCTCGGGCTGCTGCGCTCAAAAGAGCTGGCATGGGTGCTCGTCACCTGCCTGTTCGTCACCCTCATCATCGAGGGCTTCTTCATGTCCACCCTGAGCGCGCTTCTTGCCCATCACTGGGGCGAGGCCGTCACCGTTTTCGGCCTCACTCTCGGCTGCACCACGGTGGCAGGCATCGTCCAGTCAATGCGCTGGGGCTGGGATCCGATGCTCTCCCCCCTCGTGGGACGCCTCTCCGACGGTCACCTCGGCCGCGTGACCATGTTCGCGGGCGGCTGCTGGACGGCGGCCGCGCTCTTTGCCCTCACCACGCTCTCCCTGCCCCTCGCGCCGTGGCTGTGCGTTCTCCTCGCCATTCAGCTCTGCTGCACCACCATGACCACGCTCTCCGACGCCCTCGCCACGGACGTGGCCTCCCGCTCGCAGGCGGTGTTCGTCATCACGGCCTACACGCTGGCCATCGACCTCGGCGCGGCGCTCGGCCCCCTCGGCGGCTTCGCCGTGCTTTCCGTGTGGGGCATGGACGCGGCCTACCTTCTGGCCGCCCTGCTGCTTGTGCTCTTCGCGCTCAGGTGGACGTTCCGCCCGCCCGTCGCCCGCAGAGGCATCGACGCCCGCGCCCGGTAGCGCACCCGGAAGACCCCGGACGGGCGACCTACCGGAACGGCGGCGCTCACGAAGCACGGCCCGAAACGGCGTCCCCTGCGCCCTTGCGCGGAAAGACGACCCCGCCGTCGCAACGCGCCGGAAAGACGCCGTCCCTGCCTTCCCGCCACGGTCGGATGCGGCCCGTGGGCAGGAACGCAACTTCCGCACTTCCGACCTCGACAGGACGTACCCCTGACACGGTCCCTCCCCGGAAAGACGCCGTCCCCGGATTTTCGCCGACCTCATGCCGCTCGCCTTTTCTCCGGAAGAACGCTGCCTCCGCTTTTCCGGTCAGAGGCGAAGCCCCGCGCAAAAGAACGACGCTTCCGTGGAAAGCTTCGGGTGCAGGGAAAGCCGGAAGGCCCCGGCAAGCAGCGGTCCGATGCTGGACAGCATCAGCGCGAAAGGATTCCGCCGCGACAGAGAACGCCGGTATCTTCCGCGACCGACGGCCGCGCACGGCCCGACCAGGACCACCGCCGTGCGCGTCATCCCCGGACGGCTCCGCGCAGTCCGCTTCTCATGCGGATTCCGCCGCACCGGGGCTCAGGTTCAGCGCCCCTCCCCGTGCGGGCAGTCCGAATCCATGAGCGAGAGCCGGATGAAGGATGCACCGAACTCGCGGAACATGCCCGACGCATCGGCGTGACGCAGTTTCGAAGGCACGCGGTTGACATTGGCCTGACGCACGAACTCCCACGGTCTGCCGAGGCGGGCGACGTTGTTTTCCCGGCTCCAGGCGGCGCGGTCGTAGGGAAGATACACGTTGAGCCAGCGCCGCACCTGCGGCAGAAAGCGCGGCCCGCGCAGGCCCACCGGGTCCAGCGTGACGAGAACGTCCGTGCGCACGCCTCGGCAGGCGGGCAGAACGTCGCGCGCAAGGGCGCTTGCCCCCCAGCTGTGCCCCACAAGCACCACGCAGCGCGACAGTGCGCCGTACAAGCGCAGCAGACGGCGGGCGGCGGCGATTTCGTCGTGCTCGCGGTAATAGATGTCGAACCGGTCGCCGAGCAGCGCGGAAAGGTCGCCCCGAAGGGCGTAGGCCCGGCCGAGCAGCCCGTCGGTGAAGCCGCCCATGATGAGGCAAAGATGGCCCGGCACCTCTTCCGGCGCACTCTCAAGAGCCTTGAGAAACCGCGCCTCCTCCTGCGCGGAGCGGACGCGCACGTCGAAGGCCTCCTGCAATCGTACGGGATTTCTGGTCCAGCGATAGGACAACACCAGCGCCACACGCCCTCCTTTTGTGTTCCGCCCCGGAGAAGCCGGGGAAGCCCTTTCAGGGTAGCCGGTGACGCCGAAGATGGCAACGGCTGATAATCCGGCCCCGCCGCGCAGGAACATTGGCGTCAGAGCTACTTAGGCTGACATGATCGGAGAAATCCGGCCCCGCCGCGCAGGAACATTGGCGTCAGAGCTACTTAGGCTGACATGATCGGAGAAATCCGGCCCCGCGCGCAGGAACGTCGCAGGACGCTCCGCCCGGAGAAGGAGGCCCGTCGGGAACAGGCGCTGCGCCGCTCCGTGCGGGCCTCCGGCAAAGCCATGTCGCCATGCCGAACTCGCTCCCGCGCGAGGCGTGCGCAAAGCGCCTATTCGCCGTTGTGGCCGTAGAGGTGCGCCTTCTGCATCGCTCCCGCGCGCGGCGTGCGCAAAGCGCCTGCCGCGCACCCTGCCCGGAGCCCATTCTTTCGCTTCAAGGTTCAAAGGCCGGGTTCATGCGCCGTGCACGGCGCACAGCGGACGGTTGCGGGACATGCCGCGAACAGAGCCCGCCGCGCCTGCCCGGGGGAAAAAGTCCTGCGGAAGGAGTCTGCCCTCACCCCTTTTGCACCAGCGCCTCCAGTTTGCGGGAAAGCAGGAACAAATCCGCATGGCCGAGGCGCGACGTATCGTATTCCAGCAGGAGCGAACCGTCCCGGCAGTCAATTTCCACTCTGGTCAGACCTTCCACCGCGGCCAGAAACTCCCGGACGCGCCCTGCCGTGTTCTCATCCTCCAGCGCCTTGTGGCACACGCTTATCCGCCCCCTGCCGAATTCCCTGATGGTATAGGACATATCTTCCTCTCTGCTGCGGACGCGCTGCCCTTCCGCATCTCGACGCAAAAAGTTTTATACATCTTATAAAGTTTATCAAGTCAAACATATAAACATCCGCACGGAGGCCGGGTCCTCAACGGTACGCGCCGGGCAAAAACGCGGCAGGGCATCAGGTCGCCCGCGGCTCTCTTTCGCCGGAAAAACGCGCGCCCCTCCCGTCGGGAAACAATGCAGACACGAAAAGCCCGGCAGCGGCAGAGCCGATACCGGACCGGAAAAAGCCCTTCCGAAACCTGAGTTTCGGAGAACATGGGACTCGAAAGAGACAGGACAAACGCTTCGGAAGACTTCCTGCACGCGCAGCATGGCGCTTCAAGACCGCGCCGTCTTCCTCCGCCGCCCGTTTGTCCTACACGCGCAGCATGTCCATGGCAAAGGAATCGGGAAGAGATTCCTCCGCCGCCTGCCCTTCGCTCTCAAGGCAGGCGCTCTGCCAGCGCTCGGCCACGTTGACGAAGTTCTGCACCCATGTGGCGATGTTGCCGCCGTTCAGCATGTTCATGGCCATGACGCCCTGAAGCGTCACGCCGGTGTCCTGCCGCGCGGCCAGCGTGAAGCCCTGGGTTTCATGGAAGAAGGTGTTGGCGTCCAGCAGTGCGGCATACAGCGCTTCACGCCCCTTTTCCGGCAGCGGAGCCACCACGGTGAACATCATCACCATGTCGGAACCGGGCAGATAGCGCAGACTGACCTCAAAATCGTCGATGACGAGCAGACAGGAGGGGTCGTCCTCCCGCACGGAGATTTCCGGCAGCCCCAGCGCAGGCGCCAGCGTGGCAAGAAGAGAAGTGAAGGCTTCGGACATCGGTCATATCCTTGTAACATGTTGAAGGGAAGCAGGGAGCCGGAAAACCGCGCTCCGTATCATGGACGGAACTTCTGCCGGGCGCGCTCCGGCAGAAGTTCCGTAACCGTTACTCTGCCGCGGCGGCAGGCTGTGCGGTCTGCCTTGCCTGAATGCGGCAGTCCGTCAGTACGCCGCGCCCGTCGGGCGTGACGGTATAGGTGTAGTCCATGTCCAGAGGAGAGTTCTCCGGCTTGTGGAAACGCATGGTGACGTTGCCGTTCTCCTCGCGCCGGATGTCGATGTCCAGCGGAGAGTGTTCGGATTCGGGAATACCGGTGACCGGGCTGTTGGTGCGGACGAGGAAGGCGCCGCTCTGGCCCATGCTCTGGATGACCTGACGGGCCTGCACGTCGTTGCCGTTGCACAGCTCCACGGCGCGTCTGGCAAGTTCCGCGCTGATGGTGGAGGGCTCGCCCTTCTGGAAGGCCGCCCTGTCGTCCTCGCTCATGCCCGCGGTATCCTGAATGCGCACGGTGTGCGCCTCGCCGCCGGGAGCGGCGAAGCTGACGGTGGGCATGTAGCCCGGCAGGGGGCTGTGCGTGCCGCGCCGATTGATGTCCTTCGCAAGGGAGGCCTCCACTTCCTG